>NZ_JBKOOL010000282.1:0-3620 GCF_046764065.1 Nocardia sp. NPDC002869 | reverse complement strand
CGTGGAACCCTCCGGCCCGATCGAAACCGAGGCCGCCCGCCGTCTAGCAGACGACCTCAACAGCTAACCGATCAGGTTCCCCAACACTTTCTGAGCCGGTGAACGCTGCCCAGCGGCAATTTTCAGCCGATCTGTTCGGCCAATCCTACGATGATGTTTTCGGGGCCACGGACGTAACAGAGCCGGTAGATGTTCTCGTATTGCACCACCTCGCCGACGAGTTCGGCGCCGTGGTTGCGCAGGCGGGCGATGACGTCGTCGATATCGTCGACGGCGAACATGACGCGACGGATACCCAGCGTGTTCGCCGGCGCGTCTTTCGGTTCGGGGGTGATGGCCTTCGGCTTGTGGAACTTCGCCAGCTCGATTCGGCCGGGGCCGCCCGGGATCCGCAACATGGCGACGTCCTGCCGGACGTCGTCGAGTCCGATGACGCGTTCCGCCCCACGCCACTCGAGTGGGCCTTTGCCCTCCAGTTCCATACCGAGTTCGACGAAGAACGCGATGACCGCGTCCAGGTCCTCGACCACGATCAGGACGTTGTCCATACGTTGAATCGCCATGTCTGGCCTCCATTGGTGTAGTGCGACGGCGATGCCCGCCTCTGCCCCTGGGACGGAGCCGACAAGTCATTATCGACATTCTCGGCCTCCTCGCTTCGGCAATATGGGAGCGCTCGTCGTGGGTTGCGGTGGCAGCGGCGACGGGCAACGATAGGCGCCTACCTCGTGGTGGCCGGCGGAGGCGATGCTCCGTCTGTGTGCTGGTGGCATCGAACAACCCGGTGCCACCCGTCCGTGTCGGGCGGAGGGCACCGGGTTGTTGTTCGTGTTCACTCGGCGAGGCGGAAACCTGCCTCCTGCACCGCGGTGGCGACTGTCTCTCGGCGGACCGGCTCCGTGGCGGTGATGGTGACCAGGCCTCCGGCCACATCGACGTCGACTGTCCGGACGCCCGCGATCCGGCCGACCTTGTCGCGTACCTTGCCGGCGCAGCAGCCGCAGGTCATCCCGGTGACCTCGAGCGTTGTGGTGTTCATCTCGCTGTTTCCCTTCTTGTTCGATGGAATTCGACGGTCGTGCCGACCGGCTACGACGTGGGTTCGGTGCGGCGCATGGTCGCCGCCGTGACGGCGGCGCCGGTGAGGGCGATGAGGGCCGCGCCGATGAATGCCGCCGAGAACCCGTTGGTGAGGTCCGGCGGACTGTCGATGCGGTCGGCGCCGAAGGAGGCGGCGACCGCGGTCATGGCCGCCAGGCCCAGTGCGGAGCCGACCTGGTAGCTCACATTGACGATGCCCGAGGCCAGGCCGCCCTCCTCGGGGCGAGCCGCGGAGATGGCGGTGCCCAGTGACGGTACGAAGGCCAGTGACATCCCGGCGGCCGCGACCAGCGAGGCGGGCAGGACGTCGACCCAGAAGTTCCCGGTCGGACGCACCAGCGACATGATCGCCAGACCGAGGCCGAGCACGGTCAGTCCGGCCACGATCATCGGTTTGGCGCCGAACCGCTGCATGGCGCGGGGCGCCAGCACGATCATGCCGAGCATTATCAGGGTGGTCATCGGCAGTAGGGCAGAGCCGGCGGGGAAGGCGCTGTAGCCGAGTACCTGCTGCAGGTACAGGTTCAGGAAGAACCACATCGGCACCCAGGCCGCGCCGAGCAACAGCTGGGCGATATTCGCGGCGGCGAGATTCGGTGCGGCGAAGATGCCGAGGCGCATCAGCGGTTCCCGGCGCCGCGCCTGGATCAGGACGAAGGCGGCGAGCAGGGCGGCGGCCGCGCCCAGGACACTCCACGTCTGTCCCGAGGTCCAGCCGACCTCCGGCGCTCGGACGATGCCGTAGACGGCCGCGGCGAGACCGGCGGTGACTGTCGCCGAGCCGAGCAGATCGACGGATCCGGAACGGGCCGGCGCGTCGGGCATGAGGGCGGGGACCGCGAGCAGGGCGAGCAGTGCGATCGGGATGTTGATGTAGAAGACCCAGGGCCAGCTGATGTATCCGGTGATGACGCCGCCGAGGAACACTCCGACGGTGCCACCGGCCGGGGCTGCCGCGCCGTAGACGGCCAGCGCCTTGGTCAATTCTCCGGGTGCCGAGCCGAACAGCATCATCAGCAAGGTCAGCGCCGAGGGGGCGATCAGGGCGGCGCCGCCACCCTGGATCGCGCGTCCGGCAAGTTCGATCGCGACATTGCCCGCCGCACCCGCGATGACCGACCCGGCGAGCAGGACCGTCCATCCGACGGCGAATACCCGCCGCGCACCGAGCAGATCCGACAATCGCCCGCCGAGCAGCAGCAACCCGCCGAAGGCGATGACGTAGGCGTTGAACACCCAGGTGAGGTTCTCCTGGGAGAACCCGAGATCGGTCTGCATCTTCGGCAGGGCGATCCCGATGATCGATGTGTCCATGATGACCATGAACTGGGCGGCGGCGATGACCGCCAGCGCCCACCACTTTCGCGTGGTGGCTCGCGTCTGCGTACTCATGACATTTTCCGTCCTTCCGGAACCTTGCGAGGCGGCTACCATACCCCCCTAGGGTATCGAATAGTCAATAGTGAACATGGCGATGGTTGTATTTGGCCTGTTTCCGATGCAGTTCTCGGAACGGAGTTGCATATACCCCCGAGGGGTATTACATTTCCGATGTCACCACACGATCGGAAGGCCGCGACAATGACCACTCGGACCCACACCCATCACCATGGCGAGCACGCCGCTCATACCGGTCACGCCGACCACGGCCACCACGCCGGGCACACGGCGCCGGCCGCCCACGCCGGGCACGGGGACCATGCCGCACACGGCGGCGCGGCGCCGGGCGGCCTGCAGATCACCCAGGACGGGTACACCTTGGAGTTGGCGGAGCCGATCACCGGCGCGGGGGAGATCGACTTCCGGTTCCGCGTCCTGGGTCCAGACGGAAACCCGGTCACCGAGTACTCCGCCCTGCACGACCGCGACCTGCACCTCATCGTGGTGCGGCGCGAACTGACCGGGTTCTGGCACGTCCACCCCGAGCTGGGCGCCGACGGCACCTGGTCGGTGCGGCTGAACCTTCCGGAGGCGGGGGCCTACCGTGTATTCGCCGATATCGCCCCGCGCGCGCTCGGCAAGACCCTCACCCTCGGTGCCGATCTGGCGGTGGCGGGGCAGTACGCGCCGCGGCCGGTACCGGCGGCCGCGCGCATCGCGGTCGTGGACGGATACGAGGTGAGCCTCGACGGTGATCTCGTGCCCGGCGAAGGTCGCCTGCTCACGCTCACCGTGCGCAAGGACGGCGAGCCGGTCACCGATCTGCAGCCCTACCTGGCCGCCTACGGCCATCTGGTGATCCTGCGCGCCGGTGATCTGGCCTATATCCACGTGCATCCGAACGGCGAACCCGGCGACGGGGTGACCGCGCCCGGCCCGGACGTCACCTTCCACACCGCCGTACCCGGACCCGGCACCTACCGCCTGTTCCTGGATTTCCGGCACGGCGATGTGGTGCGTACCGCCGCCTTCACCCTGCCCGCCGTCACGCACTGATCACGTCGGTGGGCGGGCACACGGTGCGCCCGCCCACCCACCACCCAAGACAGCCACAATTGTGTTTTGAGTTGGCCAAGCAC
>NZ_JBKOOL010000281.1:0-3636 GCF_046764065.1 Nocardia sp. NPDC002869 | reverse complement strand
CGACGTCCTCGCCTTCGATTTCCGTTATTTCGGCGCGAGTGGGGGCCGGCCGCGCCAGCGGGTACGGATGTCGGAGCAGCTGGCCGACTACCGGGTCGGCGCGTCCCAGTGTTCCTCCGCGTCCGCATGCCGACCCGGACCTCGAATGCCGACGCAACCCGCATGTGTCGAGTCTTACGAGACACATCAAAGGGTTGAGGCCCGTCTCGCCCCTTGGCCGAAGGTGCTCAATGGTCGCCCTCTATGGACGGCCGACCGCACATCGCATGAGCCGCAGGCGCGAGTCTCGAGGCCGAAACGGCGAGACCAAGGGGGCCTCGACCCCGCGCGCGCCAGCGCGCCGAAGATACAGCCCCCCGCGCGCCGAAGGCGCGGCGGACAACACTGTAAGGTTTACGTGTAATTACGCGGTTCACCAGGTGAAACCATGACATCGGCGCCTCGTTTCGCGAGGCCCACACCGGGTCGCTGCCCGTTCCGCGTTCTCGCTCTCGAAACGTAGGCGCGGCAGGCGTGATCTCGCGGGCGGGGAACGTGAGGCGAGGGGGCCGAGAACCCACGCGCGGCAGCGCGCCACCGACACAGGAGTTATTTCGTGCGCGATATGGTCGAGATCGGAATGGGTAGGACGGCTCGCCGGACCTACGAACTGGACGATGTCGATATCGTTCCGTCGCGCCGGACCCGTTCGGCGAGCCAGGTCTCGCTGGCCTGGCAGCTCGACGCGTACCGATTCGATATCCCGTTCCTCACCCACCCCACCGACGCCCTGGTCTCCCCGGAGTTCGCCATCGAGATGGGCCGGCGCGGCGGACTGGGCGTCATCAACGGTGAAGGTCTGTGGGCGCGGCACGCGGATGTGGCCGCCAAGATCGAGCAACTGCTGGAGCTCGCGGACAAGGGCAGCTATCAGCGGGCCGTGGCCTTCCTCCAGGAACTGCACGCCGCCCCCATGCAGCCCGACCTCCTCGCCGCCGCGGTGGCGCAGGTGCGGGCCGGCGGGGTCACTGTCGCGGTGCGGGTCAGCCCGCAGAACGCCCTGAGCCTGACCCCGGGCCTGCTGCAGGCCGGAATCGACCTGCTGGTGGTGCAGGGCACCATCATCTCCGCCGAACACGTCGGGGACGGCGAACCGCTGAACCTGAAGACGTTCATCGCCGAACTCGATGTGCCGGTGGTGGCCGGCGGGGTGAGCGATCACCGCACCGCGCTGCACCTCATGCGGACCGGTGCCGCCGGGGTGATCGTCGGTTACGGATCGCAGGAGGGCGCGACCACCACGGGCGAAGTCCTCGGTATCGGGGTACCGATGGCCACCGCCATCGCCGATGCCGCCGCGGCCCGCCGGGACTATCTCGACGAAACCGGTGGCCGCTACGTGCACGTCATCGCCGATGGCGATATCCACACCTCGGGTGATCTGGCCAAGGCCATCGCCTGCGGTGCGGACGCCGCCATGCTCGGCGCGCCGCTGGCCCTGGCCACCGAGGCCCCGGGCCGCGGCTGGTACTGGCCGTCCGCGGCCGCCCACCCGTCGGTGCCGCGCGGTTCGCTGCTGTCGCTGGACGAACCGTGGGACCTCGCCGACGAACTGCTCAGCGGGCCCGCGGCCCGCCCCACCCCGGTGCGTCCCAGCCTCGAACAGGTCCTCACCGGGCCTTCCGATGATCCGTTCGGCTCTCTCAACCTGGTCGGCGGCCTACGCCGGTCCATGGCCAAGGCCGGCTACTCCGACCTCAAGGAGTTCCAGAAGGTCGGGTTGAGCGTCCGCGCCTGAGCGGTGCGTCCGTCGGGGCCCGAGCGGGGCGAACGGGCGGTGGGCGGCCGTCCGGCCGGCCCGGGCGGGACGTCGATCGCCGCCCGGCGGCCGCTTCTCGCCCGTCTCGGTGAGTCACCGCGGCGCCTCCGGGAAACGGCAGGTCGGCGCGGGCCGGGTCCCGAGGTGACCGACCTCGAGGGCCCGCGGAGCCAGCACTAGAATCATGCGGGTGACGCATTCCCAGAGACCCGTACTCGTTGTCGACTTCGGTGCGCAATACGCGCAGTTGATCGCCCGCCGGGTCCGGGAGGCGAAGGTGTACTCCGAGGTGGTGCCGCATACCGCCACGGTCGCCGAGATCGCCGACAAGCAGCCCCTCGCGGTGATCCTGTCCGGCGGCCCGGCCAGTGTGTACGCCGAGGGGGCGCCCTCGCTCGATCCGCGGCTGTTCGATATCGACGTGCCGGTCTTCGGGATCTGTTACGGATTCCAGGCGATGGCGCAGGCGCTGGGCGGCACCGTGACCAACACCGGGACCCGTGAGTACGGGCGCACCGAACTCGATATCGACGGTGGCCTGCTGCACGAGGGTCTGCCGGGTATCCAGCCGGTGTGGATGAGCCACGGCGATGCGGTCACCGACGCACCGGAGGGTTTCACGGTCACCGGTACGACGGTGGGCGCGCCGGTCGCGGCGTTCGAGCACCGGGCGCGCCGGCTGGCGGGCGTGCAGTACCACCCCGAGGTGCTGCACTCGCCGCACGGCCAGCAGGTCCTGAGCCGCTTCCTGCACGAGATGGCCGGGATCGCGCCGACCTGGACAGCGGCCAATATCGCCGAGGTCATGATCGAACAGGTGCGGGAGCAGATCGGTGAC
Organism: Nocardia sp. NPDC002869; assembly: GCF_046764065.1. Taxonomy (NCBI): domain Bacteria; kingdom Bacillati; phylum Actinomycetota; class Actinomycetes; order Mycobacteriales; family Nocardiaceae; genus Nocardia; species Nocardia sp. NPDC002869. Next base: position 1,000 of record NZ_JBKOOL010000281.1, on the reverse strand, counting down.
GGGCACGCGATCTGCGGACTTTCCGGCGGAGTGGACAGCGCGGTGGCGGGCGCCCTGGTGCAGCGCGCCATCGGCGACAGGCTGACCTGTGTGTTCGTCGATCACGGGCTGCTGCGCGCGGGCGAACGCGAGCAGGTGCAGCGGGATTTCGTGGCGGCCACCGGGGCTCGGCTGGTCACCGTGGACGCGGTGGACAAGTTCCTGGGCGAGCTGAAGGGCGTCACCGACCCGGAGGAGAAGCGCAAGATCATCGGCCGCGAATTCATCCGGTCCTTCGAGGACGCGGTGGGTGAGGTCGTGGGCGAACAGACGGCCGGCGATGCGGCCCCGACGGTGGAGTTCCTGGTCCAGGGGACGCTGTACCCGGACGTGGTGGAGTCCGGTGGGGGCAGCGGCACGGCGAACATCAAATCGCATCACAATGTGGGCGGGCTGCCCGAAGACCTGGAGTTCGAGCTGGTCGAACCGCTGCGGCTGCTGTTCAAGGACGAGGTCCGGGCGGTCGGCCGGGAGCTCGGGCTGCCGGAAGAGATCGTGGCCCGGCAGCCGTTCCCGGGCCCGGGTCTGGCGATCCGGATCATCGGTGAGGTCACCGAGGACCGGTTGCGTACCCTGCGGCAGGCCGACGCCATCGCGCGCGAGGAACTGACCGCGGCCGGTCTGGACGGGCAGATCTGGCAGTGCCCGGTGGTGCTGCTCGCGGATGTACGCAGTGTCGGTGTGCAGGGCGACGGCCGCACCTACGGGCATCCCATCGTGCTGCGGCCGGTGTCGAGTGAGGACGCGATGACCGCGGACTGGACCCGGTTGCCCTACGAGGTGCTGGAACGTATCTCCACCCGGATCACCAACGAGGTCGCGGAGGTCAACCGGGTGGTATTGGATGTGACGAGCAAGCCCCCGGGCACCATCGAGTGGGAGTGACGACGAACCGGCCGGACCTGTACAGGTCCGGCCGGTTCCGTTCGTACGAGGTGTCCGGTGCACAGAGAAAAGAAAA
>NZ_JBKOOL010000280.1:0-3652 GCF_046764065.1 Nocardia sp. NPDC002869 | reverse complement strand
GAGGGAAGAATCGGGGTCACAGGGCCCCGACCCGCGCGCCGGAGGCGCGCAAATAAACACAGAAGGGTCCTTTGCCGGTGGAACCTCAGTGGGTACCGACCGAACGGGAAATCGCCGATGCCCGGGTCACCGATTTCGCCCGCTTCGTGGCCGCGCGTTCCGGTGCGGAACTGCCCGACTACCACGCGCTCTGGCGCTGGTCGGTGGACAATCTGGCCGAATTCTGGCTGGCGGTGTGGGAGTACTTCGAGCTCGGGCCCATCGCCGGTGAGGTACTGCCCTGTCCGGAGATGCCCGGGACGCGCTGGTTTCCCGGGACGACGCTGAACTATGTGGATCGGGTGGTCGCGCAGGCGCGGACCGACCGGCCGGCGATCCTGCAGGTCACCGAGGGCAGCGCGGACGTGGTGGCGACGTCGTGGGCGGAGTTGCTGGCCGGAGTGGCCGCGTTCGCCCGGACCCTGCGCGGGCTCGGTGTCCGGCCCGGCGACCGGGTGGTCGGCTATCTGCCGAATATCACCGAAACGGTGGTGGCGTTTCTGGGTGCCGCAGCCGTGGGCGCGGTGTGGAGCGCCTGCGGGCAGGATTATTCGGCCAAGGCCGCGCTGGACCGGCTGGGCCAGCTGGAGCCCGTGGTCCTGGTGACCGCGGACGGGTACCGCTACGGCGGGAAGGCCCATGACAAGAGCGCGGATATCGCGGCTCTGCGAGCCGGTCTGGATACCGTGCGCGCCACCGTGGTGGTGTCGCGGCTGGGCGTCGGGATTCCCGACAGCACACCGTGGTCGGCCGCGGCCGATCCGTCCGGCGGCGAACCGCTCCCGGAAACCGAAACCGTCGATTTCGCGCATCCGCTGTGGATCGTGTTCTCCTCCGGCACCACCGGACTGCCCAAGGGCATTGTGCACGGTCACGGCGGGGTGGTGCTCGAACATCTCAAGGCCGTTGCGCTGCAATCGGATATCGGGCACGAGGACACCTTCTTCTGGTACACCAGCCCGAGCTGGATGATGTGGAACTTCCAGGTCGCCGGGCTGCTCGCCGGGGCGACCATCGTCTGCTACGACGGCAGCCCGGCCCATCCCCGGCCGGACACCCTCTGGGAGATCACCGCCCGCACCCGCGCCACCGTGCTGGGTACCAGTCCCGGGTATGTGCTGGGCTGCATGAAGGCAGGTGCGGTACCACGGACCGATCACGATCTGTCCGCCCTGCGGCTGATCGGTATCACCGGTTCGGCCCTGCCGCCGGCGTCCGCGCTGTGGCTGCGCGACAACGCCGGGAATGTCCCGGTGGCCTCGATCAGCGGCGGCACCGATGTCGTCTCGGCGTTCGCCGGCGGGGCGCCCACCGTGCCGGTCTGGCCGGGTGAACTCTCGGCGCCCTACCTGGGGGTCGCTCTCGACGCCTACGACGAGGTCGGGCAGGCGGTCCGCGGCGAGGTGGGCGAGCTGGTGATCACCGCCCCCATGCCGTCCATGCCGATCCATTTCTGGCGCGACCCCGACGGCGCCCGCTACCACGACGCCTATTTCGACGCCTACCCCGGCGTGTGGCGGCACGGCGACTGGATCACCCTCACCGGGCGCGGCAGCGTGGTCGTGCACGGCCGCTCGGACTCCACCCTCAACCGGCACGGTATCCGGATGGGCAGCGCCGATATCTATCAGGCGGTCGAGCGGCTCCCGGAGGTGGCCGAAGCGCTGGTCATCGGCGCCGAACAACCCGCCGGCGGGTACTGGATGCCGCTGTTCGTCGTCCTGGCTCCCGGCGCCGAACTCACCGACGAACTGCGCGGCCGCATCAACGAGGTGATCCGCACCGAGGTCTCGCCGCGGCACGTCCCCGACGAGATCCTCCTCGCCCCGGCGGTCCCGCACACCCGGACCGGCAAGAAACTCGAGGTCCCCATAAAACGCCTGTTCCAGGGCGCCGACCCGGCCCGTGTGGTGGAGCGCAGCGCCGTCGACGATCCCGCCCTACTGGACTGGTACTCCGGAATCCGCCCACCGGCCCAGCGCTGACCCGCCGGGGTTGGCGGAATACGACCGCCTCCGCAGGCCACGCAACCGGATGATCGCCCGGCTCTCCCGCCGGGTCGGCGCCCCCGCGCATTGGGACTCACCGCTGGCAACCCGGCTTCGCGACACGACACCGCGCTTCCGCTCCTGCCCAGCGCACTGCTCGGCCGTTCGATAACGCCCGCCGACTCCTGGGCACTCTGACCTGTCCGACGTATCCGACCCGAGAAACGACAGGATCACGGTGTCCGGTCTCGGCTTCATACCCCACGGTATGGCACATGGTGCCGACACAGTCGGCACCACCTCGACCGGCCGGGTCGGCGGCGCGAATGCCCCCGGTTCCGTGCGTCCCCGCTAGCCTGGTCGCAGTTGCTGTATCCGCACGTTCGCTGCCGTTCCACCAGTACGCACCCAGTCGCTCGGCTCGGAGAGGACAGGCGCATGAAGGCACTGCAATACGTGACCGTCGGGACAGAACCGGAGGTCCGCGAGATCCCCACCCCCGAACCCGGCCCCGGCGAGGTACTGCTGCGGGTGACCGCGGCGGGGGTCTGCCATTCCGACGATTTCGTCATGAACAACCCGCCGGAACAGTTCGGTATCGAACTGCCCCTGACCCTGGGGCACGAGGGCGCCGGGCAGGTCACCGCCCTGGGCGAGGGTGTGCGCGGTATCGATATCGGCACGAATGTCGTCGTCTACGGCCCGTGGGGCTGCGGAAACTGCTGGTTCTGCGCCCAGGGCCAGGAGAACTACTGTTCCCGGGCCGCCGAATTGGGCATCATGCCGCCGGGACTCGGCTCACCGGGCGCCATCGCCGAGTACTTGATCGTCGATTCACCCCGCCATCTGGTGCCGATCGGCGATCTCGACCCGGTGGCGACCGTACCGCTCACCGATGCCGGCCTGACCCCATATCACGCGATCAAACGGTCGCTGGACAAGGTCCGCCCCGGCTCGTGGACGGTGGTGATCGGCAGTGGCGGTCTCGGCCATGTGGCCATCCAGCTGCTGCGGTATCTGTCCTCCACACGCATCATCGCCCTCGACGTGAACGACGAGAAACTCGAATTCGCCAGGTCGGTGGGTGCGCACGAGGCGGTGCTCTCCGATGACCGGGCCGTCGGCAACGTCCGCAAGATCACCGGCCCGGCCGGGGCGAGCCTGGTCCTGGATTTCGTCGGCTTCCAGCCGACCATCGATACCGCCATGGCGGTGGCCGGGGTGGATTCCGATGTGACCATCGTCGGTATCGGCGACGGAAAGTCCGCCGCCCGGGTCGGATTCGGCATCAGCCCGTACGAAGCGACCGCGACCTCACCGTACTGGGGGACCAGGGCCGAACTGATCGAACTGATCGATCTCGCGCACGCCGGAGTCCTGGATATCGCGACCGAACGGTTCGGCCTCGACGAGGCCCCCGAAGCGTATCGCCGGCTCGCCGCCGGGACGCTGCGCGGCCGGGCGGTCGTCGTTCCCTGACGTCCGCCCCGGGCAACGGGCCGGGAATTACCGCCCCGTTGCCCCTACCGAACCCAGGGCGCCCCCGGGGCGGGTTGGCCGCCCCCAACCATGTGGGGGCCCCCCGCCCACCCCCCAGAGGGGGGGGCGGGGAACCCCGGGGGCGC
>NZ_JBKOOL010000279.1:0-3794 GCF_046764065.1 Nocardia sp. NPDC002869 | reverse complement strand
CCCGAAGCCCTTTTCGCCGTTGAACCACTTCACACTGCCTTGCGACATACTGTTATTTTACTTCCTGTTGCGAGCCGAGCGATCACTTCAACAACTCGTACTCACCTCCAGTATGCCACAGACCTGCCGTCACTCCCCGAAGAGTGAGCCTCCGCACGCTCGGCCAGGGTGCTTCGAAGATGGCCCGGCCGCACCGCGGACGAACGGAAGTCTGCTCCGGATCACCGCGTGGTTGTGTCCAGGCCGGTGAGATGGGCCAGGGCGGTGAAGCCGTCGTCGGTGCCGGGCCACTGCGCGCGTACCGGTTCCAGCCCGGCCCGGCGCACGACACTGCGCAGGACCGCGGTGACGATGATGGCGTCGTCGGCGTAGCCGAGCACCGGGATCACATCGGGGATGAGATCGATCGGGGCGGCGAGGTAGGCCAGCAGCAGCCACAGCCGGACCCGCACTCCTCGCGGCAGATCCCGGTCGCCGGCCAAGCGCCGGATCAGGCGCACGGTATCGGGCAGGATCCGCATCGCCTCCCGCAGCAGCCCGCCTTTGGGCCGCACGATCGCCAATGCGACGACCAAGCACAACCAGACCACCAGCACCGCTACAGCGACACCGGCCGCGACGCCGACAATCCAGCCACTCACGATTGCTCCACGACCCCCAGCCGAACCCGGCGCGCTGCCCCTGAACCCTCTATCACGTCCCCATGTTATGGCCATTACATTCGGGTTGGTGCAGGTGAACAGAGGGGGCGCCTTGGGCTCATTCCTCGCAAGGTCGTGTAGGGGCCCGCTGGTGGTCGCTTCCGCACTTCCCTCGTAGGCTCGCCCGACCCGCCACCTCGCCCCGACAGGGGCTGCACGGCGGTCAGCAGCACGACGGTCGCAAAATGATCAACACCACCGCGACTCCGCCAGTAATCTGCATGGAAACCCGCTCGCCGCCCCCTCGGCCAGGCGGCACAAGGCCCGACCGAGTCTCGAGACCTTCGTTTTCAGACGGACCGCCCACCGGCCGGGCAGCACACGCGCCGGCCCCGGCTGGAACCGGCCTACCTGGAACCGGCGTCCGGGCGGGTGGCGGTGTCCGGCTCGGGCACCGCGGTAAGGAACACCGGTTGTGGAGCATCGGCCGGTGTCGAGTACGGCTCGGGTTCGGTGGGGACGTGACTGAATAGTCCCAGGTTGTCGTCGTGCATTTTTGTACTCCGATCTTCGGTGTGCGCTGCCGGTGAAAGTCGCGGCAGGCAGGGTCGAGATGCGCGTCCTGTGGTGGTGCGGTCCGGCCGACCGGCGGTCCGGGCCTTCCGGGGATACCTATCCGAACCCGGTGAGACTCCGCGCCGGAATGCCGAGTGGAGCAACCCCCTCGCCCGGAGGTAGCGGGACTGCGGTAGCTCGAAGGAGGTCCTGTCGGATTCGGCAGCCGATCGGCTGCTCGACGGTGTTCCTCACTACAGTAGCCCCATCTGCCTCTGCCGCGTATCTCCCGGTCGCACCGGTCGAAATCCGGTCTGCGACCGCATTGTCGGCGCACGCGCCGCTTCACCGCACCGATCATGCCGGGCCGAGACCTCCGGTGCGGGTGGCAGACCCGAGCGCATGTCCATCTGTGAACCGGCACCTGCGACGAGCGACCGCCAAGTCGCTCAACTCGTTGGCAGTCCGGCCCGCCCGGACAACATCTCCAGGAGATACCCCGCCCGGTTCGCCTTTTGTCCAGCGCGTGGTTCTACAATTTTTCTACGACCTGGGTAAACGCTGTACCGACTTCAAGGCGGATAAAGGTGTAACTGTCAGGAGTCGGCGCTTATTCCCCCGGCTCGCGAGCGGCCGACGTGGGCAGATCCGGCGCCCGCCCGAGCGGCCCGGCGGCACCCCCTCATCCCTCCGTCCAGACCCGCTGCAACATGTGCCAGTCCGTGGGGTGGGCGGCGATACCGGCGGCGAACCGGTCGGCCAGCTCCTGGGTGGCCTCCTGGACCCCGCGGGAGGTATCGATCGGGTCCCCGACCGAGAATCCCCATCCGTCCGCCGTGAACCAGCAGTGCACGGGCAACAGCGGCGCGCCCGTATCGATGGCCAGCCGCGCGGGACCGGCGGGTAGCCGCGCCGGCGCGCCGAAGAAGGTCACCGGCACGCCCCGGCCGGACAGATCGCGCTCACCGAGCAGACAGACCACACCACCCCCGCGCAGCCGGTCGGTGAGCAACCGGAACGGGGGTGTGTCGCCGCCGGTGAGCGGGATGATCTCGAAGCCGAGCCCTTCCCGGAAGCGGACGAACCGGCGGAACAGCGACTCCGGCCGCAGACGCTCGGCGACCACGGTCGGCGTACCGACCCGCTGCACGAGCCAGACCCCGGCGAGGTCCCAGTTCCCGCTGTGCGGCAGGGCGATCACCACCCCGCGACCGGCGGCGTACGCCTCCCGGATCCGGTGGAGTCCGGTGGCCGCGGACTCGATGGTGTCCGCCAGCGCATACGGATCCATCGCGGGCAACCGGAAGGCCTCCCGCCAATACCTGGCATAGGAACGCAGACTCGCCCGGACCAGCTCCGGCGGAACCTGCGCGGGGTCGACGCCGAGGACTCGGGCGAGGTTGCGCCGCAACTGGACCGGACCGCCGTCACGACGGGCGATCCGGTCGGCGGCCGCGTCGAACAGGCGAACCGCCGAGCGGTGCGGCAGGGCCCGTACCAGGCGCCAGCCCGCCGCATAGCCGAGGTCCTGCGCCCGGCCCGACATCGTTACCTGGTACCGGCGTTCGGCACGGCGGGACTATCGGCCTCGGGGGCGGCGGTGAGAAAGACCGGACGGCGATCATCGGCCGGTAACGCGTACGGCTCGGGTTCGGCGGGGACGTGACTGAACAGCCCGGGATGGTCGTCGTGCATGGTCGTGCTCCGATCTTCGGTGTGCGCTGCCGGCACGAGTTCCGTACGGCAGAGGTCGAGGGGGTGTCCCGCCGGCGGTCCGAGTCGGATCGGGGCGGGACTTTTCGGGGATACCCATCGAAACCCATGGCACTCGGTCCGGGCTGCCGAGCGGAGCTTCCGTGGGCCCGGGGGCAAGTCGCGGCCGGGTCCCGCGGATTCGGCAGCCGGACGGCTGCTCGACGGTGTTCCTCACCACCGTAGCCGTATATGTCACCGCTGTGTCCCACACGCCGCAAACCCCGTGTGGCGGCGCGGTGCGAGGCGGCGGGTGAAACCACCCGGTCGGCGGTCGCGCCGATCACCCCGCTTGACACCTACCTATTGAACGTACCGTTATTCAGCGGTACGGTAGCCGGTGTATCAATAAGCACTCCCGAAGTGCGATCCGCCCCGGAGGACGAACGGGGGCGTGACCGAGTGAGGACCCCACCGATGAACCGAAACCACGAACAGCGCGCCCGCCGTCTCGCGGCGCGGATCGCCGCGCTCGCCGTCATCACCCTCGCGCCGCTGGCCGTCGGCGCCGGCCCCGCCCTCGCCGATCAGATCGGCGCGACCCACGTCAGCAGCGATTCCAGCGACAGCTTCGGCGATAGCTCCGGCTGGGACAGCAACGGCTGGGACGACAACGATCATCAGGCCTGGGACGGCGACGACTTCGGCGACAACGACGATTTCGGCTGGGACGACAACGGCCACTACGGCTACAAGGACCACCACCGGCAGGATTACGACGGCTGGGAGGACCACCTGAACAGCGGCGACAATCAGTACCCCGACCGCGATTCGCACAACGACCGCGGCCGTGACTACGACCGGCCCGCCGATTGGGACCGCCACGAGAATCCTCGTGGCGGCGGC
>NZ_JBKOOL010000278.1:0-3944 GCF_046764065.1 Nocardia sp. NPDC002869 | reverse complement strand
CTTTCGAGGCCGAAACGGCGAGACGGGCCTCAACCCTTTGAGGTGTCTCGTAAAACTCGACGCATGGGGTTGCGTCGGCATTCCGGTAGGTATGTCCGCCCGGATGTGGTGGTGGGTCTGTCCGAAGCTTCTGGGTGGGCGTGTGGGAAGGGGGCCGTCCGCGGCGGAGGCGGGGCGTGTACTTACATTATTGTGGGCAGGCCCGCGGGTCCTGCGGTTGTGCGCAGCGTGGCGCTACCTCCTTGTGGTCGACATCCATGGTCGGGGTCCACGAGGCTCCGACCCGCGGCGCCGCAGGCGACGCAAATAGACACAGCCCGGGGTCATGAGGGCTCCGGCCCTGCGGCGCCCGAGGCGTCGCCGAAGATAGGGAGTTGTTTTGGCCGAGACCACCGTGCTGGTCACCGTTACCGGGCCCGATCGTCCCGGTGTGACGTCGGTTCTGCTGACGGCCATGTCGCGGCACCGGGTGAGTCTGCTCGATATCGAGCAGGTGGTGATCCGCGGCCGGCTCACCCTGGGTGTGCTGATCAGCTGTCCGTCCGACCCCGAGTCGCTGCAGGACGAGCTCGAGGAGGCGATGAACACCGTCGGCATGCAGGTGGACGTCGATATCGACGCCCACGCCGCGCGGGCCCCGGTGTCCACGCACGCCGTGGTTGTGCTCGGGTCGCCGGTGACGGCACGGGCATTCAGTGCGGTGTCCCGGGAACTGGCCGGGCTCGGCGCGAATATCGACACCATCCGCGGTATCGCCGACTACCCGGTGACCGGGATGGAACTCATGGTCACGGCGCCGGATCACGGCGGGGATACCGATTCCCGGTTGCGGACCGCGCTGGCCGATGTGGCCGTCATCGAACGGGTCGATATCGCGGTGGAGCGGGCCGGGCTGGCGCGGCGGGCCAAACGACTGATCGTCTTCGATGTGGACTCCACCCTCATCCAGGGTGAGGTGATCGAGATGCTGGCCGCCTACGCGGGCGTCGAGGAGCAGGTGCGGGAGGTCACCGAGGCGGCGATGCGCGGGGAGATCGACTTCGCGGAATCGCTGCGGCAGCGGGTGGCGACGCTGGCCGGACTCGACGAATCGGTGATCGGGGAAGTCGCGGCGACGATCGAGCTCACCCCCGGCGCCCGGACCACCATCCGGACGCTCAAACGGCTCGGCTTCCGATGCGGGGTGGTCTCCGGTGGATTCCGGCAGGTGATCGACCCGCTCGCCCATGAACTCGACCTCGATTTCGTCCGGGCCAACGTCTTGGAAGTGGTCGACGGGAAACTCACCGGCCGGGTGGTCGGGCAGATCGTTGACCGCGCCTACAAGGCGACCGCGCTGCGGGCCTTCGCGGCCGAATCCGGGGTACCGATGGAGCAGACGGTCGCGGTGGGCGACGGCGCCAACGATATCGATATGTTGAACGCGGCCGGCCTGGGCGTGGCGTTCAACGCCAAACCCGCATTGCGGAAGGTCGCCGATACCGCGTTGTCGCACCCCTACCTGGATGCCGTGCTGTTCATCCTGGGCGTGACCCGAGACGAGGTCGAGGCCGCGGACGCCGAGGACGGGCTGCTGCGGCGGGTACCACTGGGGTGAATTGTATTGGTCTGGGGCCGAGCCGGACTCGGCACCGCGGGCGGTCCGGTGCCGGTGCGTGGGTAGGCTGTCGTCCGGTGAAGCTCGGGTGTTGGGAGGGTTGGTGGAATGCCGGATAGCGGCGTGACGGAAGTAGCGGCGAACGGTCGCGAGATGGATGCGGAGCCGGACTTCCCGGAAGACACCGATCCCGAGTTCCTCGCGGACCCGGGGTTTTCCGAACGCCACGCCGAACTCGCCGCGGGGTACGGGAAGCTGGGCGATCCCGAGGATCCCGCGCAGGTGCAGGCGATGCAGATGGTGCTGCACCTGCCCAAGACCGATCCGCCCGCGCGCAGCGATGTGCTAGCCGCCGCGGCGGCCGCGGCGGTCGCACTGTGCCTGGACCCGCGCGTCGGGTACGAGGGCGAATGGGAGCAGCGGTATCTGGCGTGGAAGCGCGCGCGGATCAGGAAGGTCGCCCGGCGGGCGCGCGGGGCGCAGTGGGCCGCCGCGAACGAGGTCCCCGGGGTGACCGTGGAAAGCGGCGGCGCGCTGGTGCGGGCCCTGGTACCGGGACCCGTGGGCGAGGTCGATCCGCGGATCCGGCGCCTGCAGATCGGTGGCACCGATCTGGAATCCGACGACCCCGGGCCGGTACCCCTCGATGTGCCGGTGTTCTGGGTGAACGCCGAGCTCGGGATGACCGTCGGTAAGGCTGCCGCGCAGGTCGGGCACGCGAGCATGCTGTTCGCCGGAGCGCTGCCGGTGGAACAGGCCCGGACCTGGGCGCAGCGCGGGTTCGCCTGCGCGGTGCGGGAGGCCGGGCCGGACGAGTGGCAGATGCTGCGCGCGGCCGTCGCCCGCAGCGCGGCGACCGCGGTGCGCGACGCCGGTTTCACCGAGGTCGCGCCGGGTTCGACGACCGTGATCGCCACCCGGCCCGCGCGGCCGGACCAGTGGTAGGAACTGCGCACCGTCCAGGACGTCACGCAGCCGGAGGCGACGCATCATGGCGTTCGGGTGCTCGGCGGCCCGTACGACTCCCGGCGCACGGCCGTGGGTGAACGCGCCGCGGCGGCCGTCGCGCATGTCCTGCGGTCGTCGACCCCGCGGCGTCGGCGCCGAAGCGTTCCCGCTCGTCCTGTTTGTCGGATACTGCCGGTCCGGGCGGTCTTCCACGCCGGGGCCGCGGTGAATCGCGGGTGCCCGGTGCCGCGAGCGTGTTCGCCTCGAGACAAGATGGAGCGCGTGGCGCACCCCGATCCAGATCTGCTCATCGACTTCACCAATGTTTCCATCCGCCGCAACGGGCACAATCTCGTCGGCCCGGTGACCTGGCAGGTAGAACTCGACGAACGCTGGGTCGTCCTGGGCCCCAACGGAGCCGGTAAGACCTCGCTGTTGCAGGTCGCGGCAGCCGAGACCCACCCCTCCTACGGCACCGCCTACGTACTCGGTGAACGGCTCGGTAAAACGAACGTCAGCGAACTGCGGCCCCGGATCGGCCTGTCGTCCGCGGCGCTGGCCGCGCGCATCCCATCGGAGGAGCGGGTCGCCGATCTGGTCGTCTCCGCCGGTTACGCGGTACTCGGCCGCTGGCGTGAGAAATACGACGACGTCGACACCGACCGTGCGATCGACATGCTGGAAAGCCTGGGCGCCGAACACCTTCTGGACCGCACCTACGGCACGCTGTCGGAAGGCGAACGCAAACGGGTGCTGATCGCCCGCGCCCTGATGACCGACCCGGAGCTGCTGCTGCTGGACGAACCGGCCGCGGGCGTGGACCTCGGCGGCCGTGAGGAACTGGTGGAGAGCCTGGGCGATCTGGCCTCCGACCCCGACGCCCCGGCGCTGGTGCTGGTCACCCATCACGTCGAGGAGATCCCGCCGGGATTCACCCACTGCATGCTGATCAGCGAGGGCGAGATCGTCACCCAGGGTTTGCTCGACGACGTACTCACCGCCGAGAACCTGAGCGAAGCGTTCCGCCAGAACATCGCACTGGACCGGATCGACGGACGGTATTTCGCCCGCCGGAAGCGCCGGCTGGGGCGGCACCGGTCGCGATAGGGATCCATCGGGGGCCGGAAAGCGCGAGACTTCGGGATCGGTGATGAAGCCGCGGGCGAACGACAACCGGCACAGCAGAAGGCCGGGCACCCATACGCCATGGTCTCGATCCCGGGCGCTGTACGGCAAACCGGGAAACGGGACACCGCGGTGACCCCTCCCGCAGGCGTGACCATGCGCCCCCCGAACCTCGAATACCGACGCAACCCGCATGCGTCGAGTTTTACGAGACACCTCAAAGGGTTGAGGCCCGTCTCGCCGTTTCGGCCTCGAAAGCGCATGAGCCGAAGGC
>NZ_JBKOOL010000277.1:0-3952 GCF_046764065.1 Nocardia sp. NPDC002869 | reverse complement strand
GCGCCGCGCCCGGCGCCACCGGATCGCGCACCGGCGGGCGGCGCGTGCCGCTCAGCCCAGATGCGCCGAGAGCAACCAGGCCGGAACCGATTTGCGGCCGTTCGGTTCGTCGCGCAGATCCTCGAACCGCAGCAGGGGTTCGCCGGCCGGAGAATCGAGGCGCTCCGGCAGATTCGCGTGGATCCGCGCCGGGGCGATCTCATCGATCACCCAGTATTCCGATACCGCGTCGCGGAGTTCGTCGGCGGTGACCGGCGCGGGTCCCGCATCGGGGAGTTGCGGAAAGCCGGCCCGATCGAACACCAGCGCGAAGTAGGCCGCGCCCGGAGCGGCGGCCCGCGCGATCGACCGCAGATAGCCCGCCCGTGACGCCACCGGAATCGAATGGAACAACGTGCTGTCCACCACGGTGCCGAAGCGGCCGTCGTAGCCGGTGAACGAGGTGATGTCGGCGACCTCGAAGGTGGCGGTATCCAGCCCGCGCCGTTCGGCTTCGGCCCGGGCCGATTCGATCGCGGTCGGCGCGAGGTCCAGGCCCACGGTGGTGAAACCGCGCTCGGCCAGATACAACGAGATGGCACCCTCACCGCAGCCGGCATCGAGTACGTCGCCGTGGAATCTGCCCTGATCGATGAGCGCCGCGAGTTCGGGCTGCGGTTCCCCGATACTCCACGGCGGCGCCACGTCCGGCCCGAACGGGCCGGTACCGCGATAAACGGATTCGAACTCGAAATCACCGGGTGTCGTCATACTCCACGACTAGCAGCCGATTCGGCGCATGTACATGTAACCGCCGCCGGGAGATCGGGGGTCGACCGAGCGCCGCTCCCCCGGCCCGGCCGCCTCTGCCGGTGCTGCCGCATCACCTCGGCCGCCGGCGTCCGAAGCCGCGCGGCACGCCCACGGCCGCCGATCCCTCCCGGCGGGTGCCACGAAACCCGGGCGGGAATCTCCCGGGGGTCTGTACCGGCCGGCGGTCCACCGACGCGGAACCCACTGGCTGGGCCGGTCGCGCGCCGAGAAGGCGGACGATACGGATCGCGCAACTGCTAAGTGATCAGGTAGAACGCTGCCGGATTCCCTTCAGGCCGATGGCCGGATAGCGCAGAGGAGGGGCGGCAGCCCACGTACCCAGCCTTCCGTCTGGGTCAGTGACCTGCGGTTATCGAAAATTCTCCCCTCGACGCAAGATCGACCAGCCCGGCCCGATCAATCCCCTCGGGCGTAGTCGAACCTACGCGCCCGACCCGGAACGAGACATATCCGCAGGAAGCCGGGCGCTTATCGGTCGACCCTTTTCGCAAACGGCCGTAGACGGCCAGAGTCCACGCAAATCACCGAATCAGCGAACAAGGCACTTGCACAGTTGTTAAGTTACTGAGTATTCTTCGATATAAACCCGGTGACGCATCTGCGCCACCGCGATGCTCGAACTCGACGAGGAGTGGCGACATGGACCGACTCAACAGACGGGATGCGTTGAAAGCGGGCGGGGTGCTGGGCGCGTTCGGCGCACTCGCCATCGCGACCCCGGCCAGAGCACAACCGTGGACATGGTCGCCGCAGGGGTCGGTGGCGGGCAGCGGCGCGGGTGTCGACCCGCTCGGCGTCTGGGATCCCGAAGCCGATGAACTGGTCGCCTCCCTGCTCGACCGCGGTGCGGTACCCGCCGTCAACGATCTGCTGCGCACCTGGACCCGCAACGGTCAGCCGTTACCCGCCGGGCTACCCCCGGATCTGCGGGACTTCATGGAATACGCACGGCAGCTCCCCCAGTGGACCGATCCCGGCAAACTGGCCACCGCTGTGGACTTCAACAAGAAACGCGGTCTCTACCTCGGCGTGTTGTACGGCCTCGCCAGCGGCATGATGAGCACGGTCATCCCCAAGGAGGCGCGCTCGGTCTATTACTCCAAGGGCGGCCACGACCTCAAGGACCGAATCTCCAAGACCGCCAAACTCGGTTACGACATCGGCAGCGGCAACGCCTACGGCCCGGACGGGCAGATGGTCGTCACCTGCGTCAAAACGCGGCTGGTGCATGCCGCGGTGCGACATCTGCTGCCCCAGTCGCCGCACTGGGTGAACTCGGCCGACGAGGACATCCCGATCAGCCAGAACGACATCATGGTCACCTGGCACAGCCTGCCCACCACCGTGATGCGTCACCTCACGGCATGGAAAGTGCCGATCCCCGTCCACGAATCGGACGCCTTCCTGCATTCCTGGCAGGTCGCCGCGCATCTGCTCGGCGTCCGCGACGAGTACATCCCTAATTCGTGGGATCAGGCGAACTCCCAGGCCGCGCAGGTCCTGGATCCGATCCTCGCGCCGACCCCGGAGGGCGTGAAACTGGCCGACCGGCTGCTGCGGCTGGGGACCAACCTCGACCTCGCCATTTTGAGCAAGGGGGTCCTCGGCGCCTTCACGCGTTTCCTGCTCGGCGACAAGATCGCCGACGAGCTGGCCATCGCCCGCGAACCGGTCTGGGATCCGCTGCTGCAGTTCAGCTGGGGCCCGTTCATCGCGGTCCGGGAAGGCATACTCACCGTCGCCCCGCCGACGCAGGAGGCGTACTGGCTGTTCGACGAGTTCCTGCGCCAGTTCGCCCTGTGGTACCTGGCCGAACTCCGGATGCCGATCAGTATCGAGCTCCCGATGATGAACCGGGATATGAGCCGACCACCGCGCTGACCCGGCAGCCCGGTCGAGCCCGCACGGACCCTCTCCATGCGGGCGAGCGGGCGTGTACGCCGCCCCGGCATCCACCCCCGGGCCCCGGGCCGGCCTCCGCTCACGGGAGTTCCGCCGACGCGGCCTTCCGCCTCACTCGATCAGCTACACCCTCGGTGTGACCGGATGGAGCAGTCATGCCCACACGTTGGAAATCAGGCGTCGCCGCCTGCATGTTCGCGCTCGTAGCCGCAGTTGTCCAGGCCGGCGGAACCCCGGCAGCGGCGGCCACACCCACCCCGTGCCCCGATTTGTACGTCGTGGCGATCCCAGGAACCTGGGAGACCTCCGATACCGAGCCCGGCGCCGGCATGCCGGCGGCGACGGTCGACCGGCTGCCGGGAAATGTCGCGGTCGACTATGTCGCCTACGCCGCGACGGCCTTCCCCTGGGAGGGAGAGGTATACGGCCGCTCCAAGCAGGAGGCCACCGATCGAGCGCGCAATATGGTCGCGGCCGCGGCCCGGGCCTGCCCGGCGACACGTATCGCGATCCTCGTCCTGGCCGCCCTGGCCCGGCGCGGACCGATGCACGGCCACCAATTGCGCCGGGACGCCCGCCTGGACCGGGCCGACCTGTGGTCGCGCGTCAAACCCGGCTCGCTGTACGGCGCACTGCACCGGATGGAGAGCGAGGGCCTGGTCCACCCGTTGCGTACCGAACAGCCAGGCGCGCCTCCCGCCCGCACCATCTACGAGATCACCGACGAGGGTCTGCGGGAACTGCGCGCATTACGCGACGAAGCCTTCACCGAGGTCGATATCCGGCCCGATCCGGTCGATCTCGCGCTGGCCGTCGGCGACGACCTCGATCCGGAGTTGCTGCGCGGCTACCTCGAGGACCGGATCGCCGCCCTCCGTGCGATCGGCTCGCGGATGGAGCATCAGCTCGACCGCCGCTGGCCCGATCAGAGTGCCGCCGACGATCTCATCGCCGAACACGCCCGCCTGCGGATACGGACCGAGATCGAATGGCACGAAAAGGTGCTGGCCGGTATCGGCAAGCCCGGCTGATCGGTGCGGATACCGGGTCCTGCTCGAGCGCAACGGGACATGGTGGGCCTGTTCGGTGCGCAACACCAACGTTGCCGGAACGGTCGAGGTCTGATCGGCCACCTCCCCACCACCGCCTGAGAAAGTGTTGGTGAACCCGGCGGTGTAAGGGCGTGTCGCTCATGCTATTCGGGGTGTTGGGTCGATGATGTCGGCTGGTGTGCCCG
>NZ_JBKOOL010000276.1:0-4009 GCF_046764065.1 Nocardia sp. NPDC002869 | reverse complement strand
GGACCTGTACAGGTCCGGCCGGTTCCGTTCGTACGAGGTGTCCGGTGCTCAGCGGCGTCTCCGGGGCGAGACGACCAGGGCCAGCCCGACCACTATCGCGACCGCGACGACGATCCAGCCGATCGGGACGACCGTGGTGAGTCCCCACTGGGTGGGTCCGGCCAGCGCCCAGGCGCTCAGGCCGAGCGCCAGCAGGCCCACGAAGAACAAGCCGGGGGAGAATCCGCCCCGCCCGGCGTGCCCGCAGGCCGCGCGCCGATCGGTTCGCTTATCGGTCTGCTGGTCAGCCACGGCGCACCTCCGCATCGCCCATCCGCACGTGCACGTTCACGTTCAGCACCGGCGCGTCCCCGCCGGGCCCGGTCAGCCCGTCGGGGCAGGTCGCCTCACCCATCCGGACGGTGCAGTCGGTGCGTACGTTCATGTTCTCGGGTAGCAGGACCATCGCCTGACCCATCTGCACGTCGACATCGACGGTCCGGTCCGCGGTGAGGTCGATACCGCGCAGGTCGAGCGTGCCCGACCCCATGGTGACCTTGTACTCCGGCCGTATATCGGTGGCCGAGGCCGGCGCCCAGGTGCGGTCTCCCATGGTCGGGCTCTGCAGGTCCACCGGTCCGATCACCGCGGCGAACAGCACGAACGCCGCCAGGGGAGCGGTGACCAGCAGCAGGCCGTGGCCGCGGCGCCGGAACGAACCGAACACCAGCCCCAGCCCGATCACCGCAAGGGCGATCGCGCCGATCCGCCCCGGAGTCATCCATTCGCTGCCCGCTACGGCCGTGGCACCCGCGGCGGCCGCCGCCAGGACCGCGAGGCCGAGGACGACCGGGGTGAAGCGGGAACGCGGACGCGGCTCGACGGCCGGTGCGACCATCGCGCGGACCGGTGCGGGTTCGGGCAGATCCCAGGCCAGCGGCGCGACACCCAGTGGGTCCCAGGAGGGCGGGGCGCGATGCGCGAACTCCGCGGTGCCGGGCTTGTTCATATCGATCGGGGGGTGGGCGGCCCGAAAGGTATCCGTCCCCGCGGTAGGCCGGTCTCCGGCCGGGTCGGCGGGAGCCGCCGGCCCGCCGGGCGAGCTCTCGGCCTGCGCGGAATCGCTGGACGCGGCGGTCGCGGAATCGCCGACCCCGCCGCTCTGCTCGGTTCCCGTGACCCGCGCGGGACCGGCGGCCGCGTCACTGCTCTCGGTGAGCAGTGGGCGCGCCGGTTGTGAGGGATCGTCGGCGGATCCGGGGGCGGCGGTGCCGCCCGAGGCCGCCGGGGGCTGCGGGATGTCGGCCGGCGGGTCGGGGATGTAGCGGTCCGGCAGCCTCGTGTACGGCGTGTACAGATCCGACGGGGGCGCGTAGGGGTCGGCCCCGCCCTGCGGGAACATGGCGCCCGGATATCCGGTGGTACCGGGGTGACCCAGCGACTCCGGTTCGACGGTGCCGGGCGGTAACGGCGGTGGTTCGGGGGAGCGCATCTGCAGCATCCACCAGCCCGCGAGCATCAGCGCCAGCGCGACGACACCGGAGCCGCCGAGCCCGATCCCCACCGGGCCCATCGCGCTCACCGCGATCGCCAGTGCCACGATCAGCACGATGGTCTTGGTCTGATTGGGTGCTTCCCGGTCCTTGCGGGTGAGCGACTCCGCCATGGAACCGCGGCCCCCGGGTTCCGGGAACAGTAGCCATCCCGCCAGGTAGAGCACGATTCCGGCGCCACCGAAAATGGTGGACACCACGAACGCCACCCGGACCAGCACCGGATCGATGCCGTAGCGATGGCCGAAACCCGCCGCGACTCCGGCGATCGGGCCCCGCCGGGGCAGCCGGACCGGCCGGGTCTGCCACATCTGCTGCAGCTGGTCGCCGAAGCTCGTTCTCGTCATGGACCCCATGGTCCGCTCGGGGCGCCCGCGCGCGCATCCGGGTGAACCCTGAAGTTGGACCGGAAAACCTCCTGAGCACAGTCGATGGGGGCGACCCGAGACCGGTATCAGGGTGTTTCCCCATGGCTGCCGGTATGGCTCTCGTGCCAGTATCGAGGGTATGTGCCCGTTCGGACCTGCCTTCTACACGCGGGGGGCCGCTGCCGGGTCCGGGGCGGTTCCCGGTGCCGATACCCCGCGCCTGGTGCGCCGTTCCGGCGGCCGGATCGTCGGCGGGGTGGCCGGCGGTGTCGCCGACCATCTGGGGGTCGACGTACTCAAGGTGCGGATGGCCTTCGTCCTGCTGTCCGCGCTGGCCGGGGCCGGGATAGTCGCCTACAGCCTGCTGTGGATCTTCACTCCCGACGGCACCGATTCGGGACGCCCGTCGGGTACCGAACGGCGTCAGGCGATCGGGCTGGCACTGCTCGGCCTGGGTCTGTCGGTGGCGGTGTCGTGGGCGTTCAGTGGCGCGGCGGCGCGGGTGATCGCGCCGATCGTGGTGATCGCGGTGGGCGCGGCACTGGTGTGGCGCGAATACGACGCCGACGGCCCGCGGTCGCTGATCGGAATACCGGCGAAACCGTCGGTGGTGACCTGGTCGCGCATCATCGCGGGCGTGACGCTGGTGGTCACGGGACTCGCGGTGGTGGTGCTGTCCCGGCTGGACTGGGGTTCGCTCGGTTCGGCGCTGCTAGCGGTGGCCGCGACCCTGATCGGGGTGGGTCTGCTGACCGTTCCGCTCGGGCTGCGGCTCATGCATTCGCTGAATGCCGAGCGCTCCGCGCGCATCCGTAACGAGGAACGCGAGGAGATCGCCTCCCACCTGCACGATTCGGTACTGCAGACGCTCGCCCTGATCCAGCGGCAAGCCGGTGACCCGCAGGAGGTGCTGCGGCTGGCGCGCAGTCAGGAACGGGAGTTGCGCCGCTGGTTGTTCGCCGATTCGGGACCGGCCGAATCCAGCCTCGCCGCCGCGCTGCGCACCATCGCCGGCGAAGTGGAGGACCAGCACGGGGTGAAGGTCACCCCCGTGACGGTGGGCGATGTGGCGATGGACGGTACGGAGAGCGGCGCCGGCCTGCCGAAGGAGCATTTCACCGCGGTGCTGGGCGCGACCCGCGAAGCCCTGGTGAACGCCGCCAAACATGCCGGGGTCTCCGATATCGACCTGTTCGCCGAGGCCGAACCGCACCAGGTCAGCGTGTTCGTCCGCGACCGCGGGACCGGTTTCGACCCCGATTCGATCCCCGAGGACCGCCACGGCCTGACCCGGTCGATCCGCGCCCGGGTGGAGCGCCGCGGGGGGACGGTGGAGATCGTCTCGGAGCCCCGCCGGGGCACCGAGGTCCGCATCATCATGCCGCGAACCGATTCCGGGTCTTCGGAAGAGCAAGTCGACGAAGTCGCGGGCGAAACCGTGGGGTCCGACTCCGCGGAAGCCTTCCGCCGGGCCGCCGAGCCCACCCCCGAACCACAGGATCTGTCCCGGGTGAACTCCCCCGAGACCGTCACCGCCGCGCTCACCCGGCCGCACCGGGCCGCCGCCGACCCGGCCCGTCCGAACGGCCACCGCTGATGGACTCCGCGGTGACGGGCCTGCTCACAGGCCCGGTGCCCGACCGCATCCGCACCGACCCCGCTGCCCGTCGCCCGCAGCGTGGATACGCTCGTGCGCCCGGGTCGGTTCGACTTCGAACTCGGTACCTTCCGCCACTGTCACCGGTCGTGCATACCGGCGCGTCTCTGGTCCGTTCCCCGGTGTGGACCGGGGAACACCCGGTCGATCACCCGGGACCGCAGCCGAAACCTCTGGCGACGGAATGGCCGGTGTGCCCGGGGACCACATGGCACCCGATATCGCCCCGAACCGGGGACAGCCCCCGAATCCCTTCCTCACCACTCACCTGAAACCATGTATCGCACGCACGATGATCAGCGGTGGTGCCCCGCCCTGCCCGGCCGCCTCACCCGGCGCCGAGTCCAGCGAGGCCCCCAAAGGGTCGAGGCCCGTCCCGTCGTTCAGGCCTCGAAAGCGCATGAGCCGAAGGCTCGAGTCTCGAGGCCTGAACGGCGGGACCGAGGGGGCCT
>NZ_JBKOOL010000275.1:0-4053 GCF_046764065.1 Nocardia sp. NPDC002869 | reverse complement strand
CGGCACTGGCCCGGGGCGCGACCGCCGGCGCGCGGGGAAACTCCGGCATCATCGTGTCCCAGGTATTACGGGGTATCGCGGACGCGACGGTGGACACCGGACTGACCGAACAGACCTATCGGGCCGCATTGGCGCGGGCGGCGGCACTGGTGCGGGGAAGCCTGAGCGATCCGGTGGAGGGCACCATTCTCACGGTTCTCGACCGGGCGGGGGCCGCGGCGCACCGCTGCGCCGAGCCCGGGCTGGCGGCGGTGGTGCGGGCCGGCGCCGACGCGGCGGCGCGGGCGCTGGAGGACACCCGCGACCAGTTGGCGGTGCTGCGCGAGGCCGGGGTGGTGGACGCCGGTGCGCGCGGGTTGCTGGTACTGCTGGACGGGCTGGTCACCGTGGTGACCGGCGAGACCCCCGTGCGGGCCGAGTACCGGGCCGCCGAGCCCCGCACGCCGTCGGCCCGGCCCGCATCGGCGCAGCGCTACGAGGTGATGTACCGGATCGACGGGGCTCGCGCCGATCTCGCCGCCGAACTGCGTTCCCGGCTCGCCGCCCTGGGGGATTCGGTGGTGGTGGCCGCCGACGGTGCCGGCGGCTGGTCGGCGCATGTGCATTGCGCGGACGCGGGTGCGGCGGTGGAGGCCGGGCTCGCCGTGGGCCGCCCGGTCGCGATCCGGATCGAGCACCTGTTCGAGGGCCCCGGCCACGGGGACGGCGCGACCGCCGGGCACGGCGGCCCGCGCGCCGATGGCGCCGTGGTCACGGAGGTGTGTGCAGCCGCGGACAGCAGGCAGGTGCACGACCTGGCCGCCCGGCAGATCAGCGGACGTCTCGGTGAATCCGCCGATCGTGGGGTACTGGCCATCGCGTCCGGCGCCGGCGCCGCGGCACTTTTCGAGGCGGCGGGCGCGGTGGTGCTGAACGCCGGACAGACGCTGGACTCGGCGGTACTGCTCGCCGCCATCCGGCAGCTCCCGCATCGGGAAGTGCTGGTACTTCCCAATGGTGCGTTACCGGCCCACGAACTCGTGGCGGTCGGCGCGGCGGCGCGCGACGCACGCCGGGATGTGCTGCTGCTGCCCAGCGCCAGCATGGTGCAGGGCCTCGCGGCCCTGGCGGTGCACGATCGCGCCCGGATCGCCGTGGACGATGCCTTCACCATGTCCGAGGCGGCCGCGAGCACCCGTTGGGGCGCGCTGCGCCGCGCCCGCGAACGGGCGCTCACCATGGTCGGGACCTGTGCGCCCGGCGACGGGCTCGGCCTGGTGGGCCACGATGTGGTGGTGGTCGACCGGGATACCCGGGCCGCGGGACAGACCCTGCTGGACCGCATGCTCGGGCTGGGCGGCGAACTGGTGACCCTGCTGGTCGGTGCGGCCGCGCCGGACGGGCTCGCCGATGACCTCGCGCGGCATATCGGTGACGAATTTCCCGGTGTGGAGGTCACGGTGTATGCCGGAGGCCAGCAGGGCGACCTGATACAGATCGGTGTGGAATGAGTATCCGCCGGACCCGCCTTCGCGGGCCGTGGGGACAGGAGTAGCGCGATGGCGACACTGAGCGACCGGCTCGACCATCTGCTCGGCGCGAAGGCCGCCGCGACGCTGGCGGACGCGTTCGATATGGACACCGTGGAAGATCTGCTGCGGCATTATCCACTGCGCTACGCCACCCAGGGGCAGCCGCTCACCGAGGAGGCGCCGGAGGACGGGGCGCACATCACCGTGATCGGCCGGGTCACCAAGGCGGACCTGCGGCCGATGCGGCAGCGGCGCGGATCGCTGCTGAAGGTGGTGCTCGATACCGGCGGTGGCCGCGGCGTGGATGTCACGTTCTTCAACGGTGACAAGGTGAAATACGCGATCCGCCAGGGTGTCCGGGCGATGATGTCGGGCACGGTCAACTACTGGCGGCCCGGCCAGTGGAATCTCAGCCATCCGGGATATCTGATCCTGCCGGAGGCCGACGACGAGGAGCCGACCCTGACCACCGTGCGCGGCGGGGGCGATCTGCGCGGAATCGCGGAGAGCGCGAAGGGCGCGGGCGGGGTGGACATGTCCTTCTTCGATCGTGAGTTCATCCCGGTCTATCCGGCGACGGCGAAGGTGCAGAGCTGGGAGATCCTGGCCTGTGTCCGGCAGGTTCTCGACCAGCTCGACCCGCTCGCCGATCCGTTGCCCGCCGAGGTGCGCGACGAACGGGAACTGATGCCGGTGGGCGATGCGCTGCGCCTGATCCACCTGCCCGAACGCACCTCCGATATCGAACGCGCCCGGGAAAGGCTGCGTTTCGACGAAGCGCTGGCACTGCAACTGGTCCTCGCCGAACGGCGGCACGAGGTGGCGGGCCGCACCGCCCGGGCCTGTCCGCTGCGCGGGGACGGAATCGTCGCCGCCTTCGAGGAGCGGCTGCCGTTCGAACTCACCGAGGGACAGCGCGGGGTCATCGGCGAGATCTCGGCGGATCTGTCCCGGGAGCAACCCATGCACCGGCTGCTGCAGGGTGAGGTGGGTTCGGGTAAGACCATCGTCGCGCTGCACGCCATGCTGCAGGTGATCGATGCGGGTCAGCAGTGCGCGCTGCTCGCGCCCACCGAGGTGCTCGCCGCCCAGCACTATCGGTCGCTGAAGGCGATGCTGGGCGACCTCGGGCAGGCGGGAGAGCTGGGCGCGGCCGACGCCGCCACCCAGGTGACGCTGGTGACCGGTTCCATGCCGGCCCCGACGAAACGCGCCGCCCTCCTCGCCGCGGTGACCGGGGACGCGGGCATCGTGATCGGTACCCACGCCCTGATCCAGGACGCGGTCGAATTCTTCGATCTGGGCCTGGTGGTGGTGGACGAACAGCACCGGTTCGGGGTGGAACAGCGCGATGCGCTGCGGGCCAAGGCGAAATCGGGTTTCTCCCCGCATCTGCTGGTGATGACCGCGACCCCGATTCCGCGCACCATCGCCATGACCACCCTGGGCGACCTGGAGACCTCCACGCTCACCGAACTGCCCCGCGGGCGTTCGCCGATCCAGTCGAAGGTGGTACCGCGCCGGGTGCATCCCAACTGGGTGGACCGGGCCTGGGAGCGGATCACCGAGGAGGTCGGCGCCGGCCGGCAGGCCTATGTCGTGTGCTCGCGGATCGGTGACGACGAGGACGGTTCCGGGGCGAAGGGCAAGAAGGCCGCGGAGAAAGAGGCCCCGCCCACCCAGGCGGTGGTCGACGTCTTCGACCGCCTGCGCACGGGACCGCTCGCGCAATTGCGGATCGGGCTGCTGCACGGACGGCTGCCGGCGGATGAAAAAGACCAGGTGATGCGCGACTTCAATGCCGGCGATATCGATGTGCTGGTCTGTACGACGGTGGTCGAGGTGGGCGTGGATGTGCCGAACGCGACCGTGATGGTGATCGTGGACGCCGACCGGTTCGGCGTGAGCCAGCTGCATCAGCTCCGGGGCCGGATCGGGCGCGGTGCGCATCCCGGGTTGTGCCTGCTGATCACCGATGCCGCGCCCGGGGGTCCGGCGATGACCAGATTGGAGGCCGTCGCCGCCACCACCGACGGATTCGAGCTCTCGGTACTCGATCTGCGGCAGCGCCGCGAGGGCGATGTGCTCGGCGCCGCGCAGTCGGGAACCACCCGGTCGTTGCGCCTGCTGTCGCTGCTCGACGATCTCGAGGTCATCACCGCCGCCCAGGAATTGGCCCGCACTGTGGTGGCGCAGGATCCCGGGCTGGCCCGGCACCCCGGGCTGGCGGCGATGATGCACGCCGCCGTCGATTCCGAACGCCTGGAGTACCTGGCCAAATCCTGATCGGGGAGCGTGGGAACCGTGCCGGGACACCCGGCGTCAAACCTGGCAACGGTAACGCCGAAGGAAAGGATCAGGTCTCATGGGGGAAAGACAGGGGTGCCGGGCGGTGCGGCGGGGGCCGTCCGCACCGGCCCGGATCCGGCCGGTGCTGCGGGTGGCGCAGGACTGCCCGCACTGTGTGGCCCGGCGGACGAAACGCCGGGAACCCGGGGCCGGGGAGCTGGAGGGCTGACCGGCCCGGGCCGCACTCGCGCCG
>NZ_JBKOOL010000274.1:0-4212 GCF_046764065.1 Nocardia sp. NPDC002869 | reverse complement strand
CTCGAGGCCGAAACGGCGAGACCAAGGGGGCCTCAACCCCGCGGCGCCGCAGGCGGCGCCAAAAAAACACAGCACCTTTGCGAGTAGGCCCACTTCTCACCTTTGCGAGCAGGTCCACCTCTCACCTTTGCCGGCTGGGTTGACGCCGATCACCGCGGTAACACTGGGCAGACACCGTGTCCCCGCGAACACTCCGGCGCCCGAGTTCGTCCCCCCGGACGGGCACTATCCGGTGGACCGGCTCCCCTGATTCACACAGCGCCTACGCAGGCGCAGAACAAGGTGGCGGGTTCGTCGGTGGCCTGGGCGCGGATGTCCTTGTCCGTCGCCGAAATCCACGCCGCCGAGCCGCGGGTCAGCGTGACCTTCGAATCGCCGTCGAGTAGGCGGGCCGAACCGGCTGTGCAGAGCACGATGCCCGGGCCCGCGTCGGTCAGGGGCACCAGGGCGGATCCGGCGGTGAGGTCGAAGCGGCGCAGCGCGAATTCGGGAGCGGGGGTGGGGTAGCGGACGGAACCGTCACCGGCGGGCCGGGGGAGGACCAGAGGCAGGTCGATCGGTTCGAAATCCAGCACTTTCAGCAGTTCCGGGACATCGACGTGTTTGGGCGTGAGACCGCCGCGCAGCACGTTGTCGGAGTTGGCCATGAGCTCCACGGCCACGCCGTGCAGGTAGGCGTGTAGATTCCCGGCGGCGAGGAACAGGCCTTGACCGGGTTGCAGGGTGATCCGGTTCAGCAGCATCGCGGCCAGCACACCGGCGTCACCGGGATAGGCTTCGGCCAGTTCCAGGGTGGTGCGGGCTTCGGCGGCGAATTCGCGTTCGGAACCGGACAGATACCGCACGCAGCCGTCCAGTACGGTCGGCAGCAGGGTGTCCAGTACGGTCGGCGGGAGGGTGATCCAGCTGGTGAACAGGGTTCGCAGGCCGTCGGAATCGGGTTGCGCGGCAAGCAGGTCGGCGTACTGGGCGAGTTCGGCGACATCCAGCGCCCGGAACAGGTCCACGGTGCGTAACGGGTCACGGAAACCGGCGAGTGCCTCGAACCTCTCCAGCGCGACCACCAGTTCGGGTTTGTGGCTGTCGTCGCGGTAGTTGCGCATCGGGGAATCGAGCGGCACCCGGGTGCGGTTCTCCCGGGCGAAACCGGACCGTGCCTGTTCCGCGCTCGGATGGGCTTGCAGCGACAGCGGTTCCTCGGCGGCCAGGATCTTCAGCAGGAACGGCAGCCGGTCACCGAACCGCGTGGCGGCGGCACCGAGTTCCTCGCCGGGGTTCTCCGACACCACCTCCAGCAACGACCGGGTGCCGTCGTCGGTGCGCAGGTGGGCGGGATCGGCGGGATGGGCACCGAACCACAATTCCGCTTCCGGATGCGCCGACGGGACCTGGCGTCCGCAGAGTTCGGCGAGCGCGGTGCGTGAGCCCCAGGCGTACGAGCGCAGCGCACCCACTAGTTCGTGCACTAGTAGTGTCCCCCGTCGTAGCTGTCCGGATCGCTCGCCGCGATCGCCCGGCCACCGATGAGCCGCAGATAGGCCGCCGCCATCTCCCAGCGCAGCGCGAGCACCGCGAGACGTTCCAGTTCACCGCCGATCGGTGCGGGTACCGGTTGGGGCTCCGCCGATCCGGCGCGGGCGGGGTCGGCAGAGATCGCTTCGAGCTCGGCGGTGACCAGGTCGGCGTCCACGGTGCCGCCGCCCGCCCCACCGAATACCGCGATCCGGCGGCGCGCCGCGACGAGATCGGAGTCGGTACTACACACGAAGATCCGCTTCTTCTCCACCGGTGGCGGTCCGTCGAGTTGCTCGTCGTGGAACAGCGGATCGTAGTCCGGCGCGGCCGCAGTGGCGGCGTTCACCAGACGGGGTAACGCCGTCACGGCGACGGTGAGGTCCACCGCGGTCGCGGTGCGGCCCGCCGATTGCAGCAGCACCTCGGCCGCGTGCACCGCCAGCCCGGTGGTGGCTTCGGTGTCACCGGCGAGGATGAGTCCGCGCTGCTGGGTCCGCGCGGCCAGATTCTTGGCGGGATTGTGGAAGACCTCGTGCTGCGGGCCGTCGCGCAGGGCCTCGGTGTCGAGGACATCGGCCAGTTCGGCCAGTTCGGGCAGGAAGGTGGCGCTGCGGTGCCCATCGATGGTTCGCAGGACCGCGATGCCGATGCCGAGGTAGCGCAGCAGCCGGTTCTCGTCGAGTACCGGGATGCGGGGCGCGAGCAGCGCGGCCCGCCCGGCCGCGGCGGCACGCAGCGGCCCTTCGTCCGGTGCCGCCACGACCACCTCCGCGCCGCGGCGCAGCGCGCGGTCGACCGCATCGATGAGCCGTGGATCGCCGGCGTCGTCACCGGCCACCAGCACCACGTCCAGCGGACCGGCCCAGGAGGGCACGGTGGTGACCTGGACCAGCGGCAGACCGGTCCGGTCACCGAGCGCCGCGACGAGTAGCGCGGCGGCCCGGGCGGCCCGCCCGGAGCCGGAGACCAGCAGCAGACTTCGCGGGCGCAAACCGTCGAGCCGGGTGAGTGCCCCTTCTGCCACGGCTGCCGCGGTGGCACGCACCTGGGCGCCACCGGACGCAGCCGAACGGAGGGCGCCGCCGGTATCGGCGGCTTCGAGCATTGCGGCATCGTCCAGATCGAGTACCGGGGTGTCAGCGATCATCGGGCGTGGCACCTCCCCTCATCGCGCTGTTGTCGGTCTCGGCCGCGACCGCCCGCGTCGTGGACACCGGGTCTGGAACGGGCGAATCCACGGTGTGTATTTCCACTATTCCAGTCAGGCGCGGACGATGCGCAGGATCTCGGTCACGAGTGCGTCTACTTCCTCCTGCGACCTGGCTTCGACGTTGAGTCGTAGCAGCGGTTCGGTATTGGAAGCGCGCAGGTTGAACCAGGCGTGGTCCGGTAGTTGCACGGTGACGCCGTCGAGCCGGTCCACCGCGACCGCGCGTCCGCCGAACGCGTCGAGCACAGCGCCGGTGCGCGCGGCCGCGTCGTCGACGGTCGAGTTGATCTCGCCGGAGGCGGCGTAGGCGGTGTAGGAGGACATCAGTTCCGAAACGGGCCGCTTGTCCTCGCCCAGGGCCGCGAGTACGTGCAGAGCGGCCAGCATGCCGGAATCGGCGCCCCAGAAGTCCCGGAAATAGTAGTGCGCGGAGTGCTCCCCGCCGAAGACGGCGCCGGAACTGGCCATCAATTGTTTGATGAACGAATGACCCACCCGCGACCGCACCGGATTACCGCCCAGTTCGGTCACCAGCTCCGGTACCGACCGGGAAGTGATCAGATTGTGGATGATGGTGGCCCCGGGTTCCTTGGCGAGCTCTCGTTCGGCGACCAGCGCCGTGATGGCCGACGGCGAGACGGGATCGCCCAGTTCGTCGACCACGAAACAGCGGTCGGCGTCGCCGTCGAAGGCCAGACCGATATCGGCCCCCGACTCGCGGACGAGTGCCTGCAGATCCACCAGATTCTTCGGATCGAGCGGGTTGGCCTCGTGGTTGGGGAAGCTGCCGTCCAGCTCGAAGTACAGCGGTACGACCGTGACCTGCGGCAGCGCGCCGAGGACGGCGGGGACGGTATGCCCACCCATCCCGTTTCCGGCGTCCACCGCCACGGTCAGCGGCCGGATACCGCCCAGATCCACCAGGTCGCGCAGGAATGCGGCGTAATCGTCGAGCAGGTCGACCTCGGTGGCAGTACCGGGCTCGCCGTCGTAACCCGGTACCCCTGTCACCAGTTCCTCGGCGATGGCCGCCAGACCGGTGTCCTGACCGACCGGCAGCGCTCGCGGACGGCAGAGCTTGATGCCGTTGTAGCGGGCCGGATTGTGGCTGGCGGTGAACATGGCGCCCGGGCAGTCGAGCCGGCCGGAGGCGAAGTACAGCTCATCGGTGGACGCGAGCCCGATATGGACCACATCCAGGCCCTGCGCGCGCACGCCCTCGGCGAAAGCCGCCACCAGCTCGGGGGACGAGGCGCGCATATCGTGCCCGACGACGATGCGCCGTGCCTGCTCACCTCGCATCAACCGGGCGAACGCGGCACCGGTGTCCCGGACGAAATCGGCGTCGAGCTGGTCGGAGACCACACCGCGGATGTCGTAGGCCTTGATCACCGCGTTCACGGACTCGGCAGGGCGGGCGACTGTCATGGCGACTACCCTACTTTTCGGCGCCGACTTCGTCGGCCTCGACCCCGCGGCGCCGGAGG
>NZ_JBKOOL010000273.1:0-4298 GCF_046764065.1 Nocardia sp. NPDC002869 | reverse complement strand
TGCTCGGGCGGGACCGCCGGGCGGGCACCCGGGGGAGGCGCGGCGCGTTGCTCGGGCGGGACCGCCGGGCGGGCACCCGGGGGAGGCGCGGCGCGTTGCTCGGGCGGGACCGCCGGGCGGGCACCCGGGGGAGGCGCGGCGCGCTGGTCGGGCGGGACCGCCGGGCGGGCACCCGGGGGAGGCGCGGCGCGCTGGTCGGGCGGGACCGCCGGGCGGGCACCCGCGGGAGGCGCGGCGCGCTGGTCGGGCGGGGGGGCCGGGCGGCCACCTGAGGGTGGCGCGGCGCGTTGCTCGGGCGGGACCGCCGGACGGGCGCCCGGCGGCGGCGCGGAGCGCTGGTCGGGGGGTACGGCCGGACGGGCCCCCGGCGGTGGGTTCGCGGGCCGCCCGGGCGGCTGATTCAGGGGCATGCGTGGATCCGGCTGCTGCGGCCGGTGGGGGGCATAGCGGTCCTCCCCCGGGTTCGGTCCGGGGCGAGGTGCCGGTACCGGACGCGGCCCGGGTGGGCCGGATCGATCCGCCGGAGTGCCGGGGCGCTCGGGCCGGCGCAGTTGCGGGGCCGGCTCCCGGAACGCGCCGGGGCGGTCGCGGTCCAGTTCCGGATCGCCGGGATGGCCGGTCATATCCGTCTCCGGGCCGGGAGCTCGAGGTGCCCGCTCCCACGGTGCGCTGGGGGACCGGCGGGCTCGTGGACCGTCGGGCTGTCGACCGGGCTGCTGCCGATGAGCGGAGGATTCATCGTCGCTCATCATGCCTCCTGTATCGCCCGGGCCCCGCGCGGCGGTTGTCCCCTGTGTCGCGTCGAACACATTGTCTCGGCGTTCGCGCGCGACGAACGGTCGGTAATGCGTCCAACTACGCACCGGCACCCGGGTGAACCCGGGCAGCCGGTGCGCACCCTTCCATCTTCCATGGGTCGCGGGTCCGGGTCACCCTCTCCCGGCCGTGCGCACCACACGTGGCCGTGGGAGCGTCGGAGCCGGCCCCGAACATGCGGCGGACGCGCAGCACGCGGCACACGAGATCCTCGGGAAACCGCCGCCGGTCCGTCCCGCCGGCGGGGAATCCGCCGCTACACCCGTTCCCGGCCTCGGGGCGCCGGGCGCGTCGCTTCCCGGGCCGTCTCGCTCGCCTGCGGTCCGGACCGGCCCCGTCCACGCCGCCGCGCCCGGCCCAACCGGACGACCCGCCGCCGCAACCCGGGATCGATACCTTTGTCGGCGGGATCGCGTTTGCCGTGGAAACGCCGCCACAACCGGCGCCCGGCCAGCAGGAACAGCAGGGCGGCCGCGCATGCGGTGATGATCGCCAGGATCTGGCCGTAGGCGTTGGATCGCACCGAGATCGAGGTGGCGTGACCCAGCGGCACCCCCTCCGGGGTGCTCAGCGAGATCGGCACCACGAGTTTGCGGCTGTCACTGACCTCGGTCGGGATCTGGAACGACCGGGTACCGCGCGGCGGCAGCAACTGCTCGCCGATATCGGTGATCTTGGTTTCCGCCGGTGCGTCGATGCGGAACCTGATCCGCACCGACACGGGCAGATCGTTGCGGGCCACCAGCAGCAGCGGACTCGACTCGGAGGCCAGCGTGTACACCCCGCCGGGCGGCAGGACCGATACCGAACGGAAGACCTCGTCGACCGTCGATGTCGCCTTCTCGAGCCGGCGCGCAGCGAAGACCTCGGCCTGCGCGGTGGGACCGCCGCGCCGGTCGGACAGCGACAGCGCGCGCACCAGATCGTCGCGCAGCGGATCGAGATAGGCGCGCGGGGTCGGCGCCGCCTCGGGCACCTCCACCATTGCCTGCAGCAGCTGCGAGATCCGATGCGACTGGTCGCGGGCGGGGGTCGCGAAATGGACCGGCACCGCCTCCACGGCCGCCTCCGGCAGCGGGGCCAGCTGATACGGGACAGGATCGGGCGCCTGACCGACGAGATCGTCGAACGGCCGGGGATCGACCAGCTTGTTCTCGACCAGCAGGTCGAGCTGGCGCAGCAGCGCGGCGGCCTCGTCGCGATTCGCGCCCCACTGCTGCGGCGGCATGATCAACTGCGAACGCGGCCGGCCCGGATCGGCCTGCAGTGCCCGCCAGGACACCGCCCCCAGCGCGTCCTGCAGCCGCGCGGTCCGGGAATCGTTGGTCACCGCGTACCGCGCCGATTCCGGGACATAGGCCGGGGTGGGTGGATTGGATCCGACCCCCGCCAGCGCGGCCGCGGGCCAGATGTCGAAGGTCGCCACGCGCAGCGCCGGATCGGCCGTCGAGGAACCACCGCCGCCGGGCTGCGCCGGTGCGGCCCCCGCCGGGGTCTGTGCCGGCGTACCCGGATCCGGCTGCGCGCCGTTGTCGGCGGTGTCACCGGCGGGCACCGCATCGGGGGCGTCGCCGAACTCGGGAGCCGGCGCGGGCGGCGGAACCGCCCCCGGCACGCCGGGCAGCCGCACCAGATCGGGGACGGCCGCGTACGGGTCGCCGGCACCGCCCTCGGGCGCCACCGCGCTGGCGGCCAGCACCGCGGTCCCGAAGCCCTGATTCCTCAGGAGCTGCGCCGCGCCCTGGTCCAGGCTGCTGGCGTCGGGCAGGCTCACACCGCGAACGGACCGGGTGTTCAGGATGGAATCGACGATCGTCGCCGGCGCATCCAGCGCCCGCGCGGTGAGCGCGGGGTCGGCGGCCGCCGCGAGCGCCGCGATATCCACTTGGGCGAAGGGCAGCGCCACCGTGCACATCGAGGACGCCAGATTCCGCAACCGGTCCAGCCAGGCCTTCGCGGATTCGGTCCCCGAACCCGGACGCGTCGCGCCGTCCGGATCGGACGGGCTGGCCAGCACTCGGTAATCGCTGGTCATGGCCTGCACGGTGAGCAGCAGATCGGGGTCGATCGCCAGACAGACCGCCGAAGACGGTCCGCCGGCTGCCCGATCGTCACCGAAGACCGTCTCCAAGGCGCCCACCAGCTCGTCCAACCGGCCCCCGCGGCTCACTGCCGCGGCCAGCTCGTCGTCGGTCAGCTCGACCTCCCGGTCCAGGTCGCCGGTCTGCCCGGCCACCATGCGGGGCCGATCGGCCAGCGGCCACAGCAGCGTTGTCTGCACCGGCGGTGCGGCGGGCGCGGGCAGCGGCGGATCGCTCCCGTCCGCCGCCGCCGGCAACCCCAGCACCGGCAACAGGAACCGCGCATCGTCCAATCGCGCCTGGCCACCGTAATCCGGAGTCCCGTTCACATTCAGCAGCAGCGGGTACACACCCGGTTCGGTGATGTTCAGCGAAGTCCCCGACGCGTCCCGCAGCGGGACGGTCATGGTGAACTGCCGGCGCTGTCCCGGCTCCAGCCGCGCCGCCACATCCTGGAAGGGCGTCGGGAGCTCGTAATTCACCTGATCGAGTTTCAACGCCGTACGCAACTCGCTGGGGTCCGATACCGGCCGCGCCCGCTGCACCCGCACGGCCACTTCCTCGACCCCGCGGTCACCGATATTGGTGACCGTTCCCGCCACCGTGAGCACCGGCTCACTCTGCGCGGTGACGGTGCCCGGACTCACCGAATCGAGGGACAATTTCAGGAACTGCGGCACCGAGGTGTCCTCGGCCGACCCCGTGGGCTGGGCGTGAGCCGGGGATCCGAGCAGCGCGGGCAGCGCCGCCGAACCGAGGATGGTCAGGATCACGAGCATGATCCGACTCAGTCCACGCGTCATCGCTTGCCGGTCTCCATCCGGTCGATCAGGCGGTTCGCCACCTCGGCCAGCCTCCGCTCATCCGCGTAGGCCAGCCTCGAGTTCAATTCGCTCAGCGGTACCCAGTCCACCTGGGTGACCTCGACATCCGCGTCGGACAATTCACCACCGACCGAACGCAGCAGAAAATGATGCACCGTTTTGTGTACCCGCCGACCCTCGGTGACGAACCAGTAATCGATACTGCCCAATTCGGCGACGACGACGCCCTGGATACCGGTCTCCTCGGCGACCTCCCGGATCGCCGTTTGTTCCGAGGTTTCGCCCTCTTCGATATGTCCTTTGGGCAGCGACCATAGCAGCCGGCCCCGCCGGTCGGTACGGCCGATCAAAGCAGCGCAACGGGCTTCCGGCGGACCGTCCAGCCCACTTACCACCAAACCCCCGGCCGAAGTCTCCCGCACGGTACGCATACGAGGTTTCGCCGCACCACCGGCCGAACCACGACGCCGCGGCTGGCGGCGTCTACTGTTCGCACGATCGGCCGGAGACACTACGCAATACTAGAGCAGTGTCTTTTGGCGGCGCCTCCGGCGCCGCGGGGTCGAGGCCCCCGAAG
>NZ_JBKOOL010000272.1:0-4329 GCF_046764065.1 Nocardia sp. NPDC002869 | reverse complement strand
GAAGGCTCGAGTCTCGAGGCCGAAACGGCGAGACCCAGGGGGCCTCAACCCCGCGCCGCCGCAGGCGGCGCCAAAAAACACAGGAGGGGCCGCATATCGAACCCGCTTCAACCCCCACAGCCGCGGAATGTCTGCGCGACAGGAATGGCTGGAACCGGACGGTCGGTTCAAACCTCGTCACCAGGGCTGCTAAAGTAAAACGGAAACGATTTCCATTAACCCTGGTAGGTATTTGCCGTGTCACCTCACTATGCCCGTAGCGCTCTGATCATCGCCGTGGGTGTGGCGGCGGCCGCGGCACTCACCGCCTGCGGCGGGGCCGGCTCCGATTCCGGCAAACCGTCGGTGGTCGCCTCGACCAATGTCTGGGCCGATATCGCGAGCACCGTCGCGGGGCCCGATGCCGACGTCTCCGCGATCATCTCCGAGCCCTCCACCGACCCGCATTCGCATGAAACCTCGGCATCGGAATCCGCGCAGCTCAGCGATGCCGATCTGGTCGTGTACAACGGTGGCCACTACGACGAATTCGTCGCGAAGGCGATCGAGGGCCGCGGTAAGCGCACCGTCGAGGCGGTCGCGGCCCGGGACGAGGCCATCCGGGACGATTCGAACGAGCACGTCTGGTACGACATGGAAACCGTCGCCCTGGTCGCCGGACAGATCGGCGACCGGCTCGCCGAAATCGATCCCGCGCACGCCCAGGGCTACACCGATCGGGCGGCGCAGTTCGCCGACCGGCTGGCACAGGTCGGCGCGAGCACCGACGCGATCGCGGCCGACCACCCCGGCCTCCCGGTCCTGCAGACCGAACCGCTGGCGTACTACCTGCTGCAGGATGCCGGTACCGTCGACCGGACGCCCCGGGACTACCAGGAGGCGATCGAGCAGGAGACCGATCCGTCGCCCGCCGCGGTCGCCGCCACCCGCGACCTGATCGCCGGCAAGCAGGTCGCGGTCCTGATCTACAACGTGCAGACCGAGGACAAGGTAGGCCGGGATCTGCGCGATGCCGCCGTCGCCGCCGGCATTCCGGTGGTAGAGGTGACCGAAACGCTGCCGTCCGGAACGGATTTCGTAACGTGGCAGACGCAGAACGCCCAGGCGCTGGCCGACGCCATCGGCTGACCGCACCCGAGGAACGGATAGATCGATATGAGCAGCGATATCGCCTCGACAGCGGACCGTGCCACGACGGCCGGTGACGGCAGTGTCGCGGCCGAGCGCTTCGACGACTCCGCTCGGCCCGCGCCGGAACCCGCCGTACGGCTCGAATCGGCCACTCTGGCGTTCGGCGACCGCGTCCTGTGGCGGGAATTGGATCTCAGCGTCGCCCGGGGTGAGTTCATCGCGGTGCTCGGGCCGAACGGCTCCGGCAAGACGTCCCTGCTCCGGGTGCTGCTCGGTCAACTGGCCCTGAGCTCGGGCAGCGCCCGGATCGCCGGCGCCGCGCCGCGCGCGGGCCACCCGGATATCGGTTACATACCGCAGCAGCGCACCATCGACGCGGGCGTGCAGTTACGCGGCGTCGATCTGGTCGGTCTCGGCGTGGACGGACACCGCTGGGGGCTGGGCCTGCGAGCGCGCGCCGAGCGCCGGCGCAAGGTCGCCGCCGCAATCGCCGATGTCGGCGCGGAGAGGTTCGCCAAGGCGCCGCTGGAGAGCATGTCCGGCGGCGAACAGCAACGGTTGCGGGTGGCGCAGGCACTGGTCGGCGACCCCGCGGTACTGCTCTGCGACGAACCACTGCTGAGCCTCGACCTGGCCAGCCAGCAGCTGGTCTCCGGGCTGATCGACGCCCGGCGCCGCCGCCACGGCACATCGGTACTGTTCGTCACCCACGAGATCAACCCGATCCTGCCGCTGGTGGACCGCGTCCTCTACCTGGTCGGCGGGAAATTCCGGATCGGCACCCCGGACGAGGTCATGACCTCCGCGGTGCTCTCGGAGCTGTACCAGACCGAGGTCGACGTGCTGCGTGTCCGGGGCAGGCTGGTCGTGGTCGGCACCGGTGACACCATGGACGCCCTCGGCACCGCCGGCGCCCACTGCCACGGGGAGCCGGGGACCCCGCACACCGGTGGCCCCTTGGCCGAACTCACCCAGCGAGCGGGACAGGCGAACGGGTAGATGGACAAGCTCTCCGAGGTACTGGGCGAAATCTTCGACATCCAGACCACCGCACACCTGCTCGGCTACGACTTCGTACAGCAGGCCGTTGTCGCGGCGGCCCTGCTCGGCCTGCTCGCCGGAGTGATCGGCCCGCTGATCATCAGCCGGCAGATGTCGTTCGCGGTCCACGGCACCAGCGAACTCTCGCTGACCGGTGCGGCCGCCGCGCTGCTGGTCGGCGCGGGCGTCGGACTCGGGGCGATCGCCGGTTCGGTGGTGGCGGCCGTGCTGTTCGGCGTACTCGGCACCCGGGCCAGAGAGCGCGACTCGGTGATCGCGGTGGTGCTGTCGTTCGGGCTCGGCCTGTCGGTGCTGTTCCTGTGGCTCGGTCCCGAACGCGCGGGGTCGAAATTCTCGCTGCTGACCGGGCAGGTCGTGAGCGTCGGTTTCGGCGGGCTGACACTACTGGCCACCTGCACCGCCGCGGTGCTCGCGGTACTGGCCGTGGTGTACCGCCCGCTGCTGTTCGCCAGCACCGATCCGGAGGTCGCGGTGGCCCGGGGTGTGCCGGTACGGGCGCTGTCCATCCTGTTCGCGGTGATGCTCGGGATCACGGCGGCCTTCGGTGTCCAGATCGTCGGCGCCCTGCTGGTGCTCGCACTGCTGATCACCCCGGCGGCCGCGGCCGCGCAGCTGACCGCCGACCCGGTGCGCGCCACCGTGCTTGCGGTGATCTTCGCCGAGATCGCCGCGGTGGGCGGCATCCTGCTGTCGCTGGCGCCGGGGGCGCCGGTCTCCACGTTCGTCACCACGATCTCGTTCGTGATCTACCTGGTCTGCCGGGTGATCGGGGCGCGGCAGCGTCAGGTCGCCCGGGTCCGCTGAGTACCTGAGGGCAGGTGCCTTCAGTCCCGGCGGCGAAGTTTCGTATGCTCGTCCTCAACGCCCCCGGACGAAGGTGACCACATGATCGACTTCACGATTCCCGCCGAGCTCGCCGCCGAACGTGACCGGGTCCGCGCATTCGTCGCAGACAAGATCGTGCCCTACGAGCGCGACCCGCGACTCACCTCCCACGGCCCCACCGACGAACTCCGTCAAGAACTCGTGGAACTCGCCCGCGCCGAGGACCTGCTGACCATCCAGGCTCCCACCGCACTCGGTGGCCGCGGCCTCACCCATGTGGAACAGGCCGTGCTCTACGAAGCCGCCGGCTGGTCGACGCTGGGACCGGTCGCCATGAACTGTGCCGCTCCGGACGAAGGCAATATGTTCCTGCTCTCCAAGATCGCGAACCCCGAGCAGACCGAGCGCTACCTCCGGCCGGTCATCGACGGGCATCAGCGCTCGGTATTCGCCATGACCGAACCCGACGGCGCCGGCTCCGACCCCGGCCAGCTCGCCACCACCGCCACCTTCGACGGCGAGAACTTCGTCATCGAAGGCCGCAAATGGCTGATCACGGGCGCCAACGGCGCCAAGACCTGGATCATCATGGCACTGCTCGGCGACAACCCCCACCTCCCCGCCGGACCCACCCTCTTCCTCACCGACGGCGACCGCCCCGGCATCGTCATCGAACGCACCATGAACACCATGGACCGCAACTACGTGGCCGGGCACTGTGTGGTCCGCTTCGACAACCTCACCCTCCCGAAGTCGGCGCTGCTCGGCGAAGCAGGCCAGGCCCTGCGCTACGCCCAGCTGCGCCTGGCCCCCGCCCGCCTCACCCACTGCATGCGCTGGCTCGGCGCCGCCGAACGCGCCCAGAGCATCGCCATCGACCACGCCAAAACCCGCACCGCCTTCGGCAAGACCCTCGGCGAACACCAGGGCGTCTCGTTCATGATCGCCGACAACGAGATCGCGCTGCACCAGTGCCGGCTGACCATCTGGCACACCTGCTGGCTCATGGACCAGGGCGAGAAGGCCCGCCACGAGAGTTCGATGGCGAAATCGTTCGTCTCCGAGGAACTGTTCAAGGTCGCCGACCGCTGTGTCCAGATCCTGGGCGGCATCGGCGTCAGCGACGAGACGGTGGTCGAGATGATCTTCCGCGATATGCGCCCCTTCCGCCTCTACGACGGCCCCACCGAAGTCCACAAATACGCCATCGGCCGCAAAGTACTGCGGTAATTGCTGTGTTTATTGGCGGCGCCTGCGGCGCCGCGGGGTCGAGGCCCCCTTGGTCCCGCCGTTCAGGCCTCGAGACTCGAG
>NZ_JBKOOL010000271.1:0-4419 GCF_046764065.1 Nocardia sp. NPDC002869 | reverse complement strand
GCCGTGACCGGCCGAGCAGCGACGACCTCAGCGGATCAGCACATCGGCGTCCGCGGGCAGTCCGTCGATGGGCCACCACCGCAGGTCGGCGGACTCCGCGCTGCGCACCGGGACAGCTCCCGGGGGTGCGGTGATCCGGAACAGCAGATCCAGATGCCGGGTCGGGGCACCGAGCGAACAGGTGATCGGATGCGCCTGGGCGCCGTAGAGGTCGGGCTCCAGCCGGAGCCCGGGGATCCCCGACTCCTCGGTGGCCTCGCGCAACGCGGCGGCGGCCACAGTGTCGTCACCGGGCTCGCAGTGCCCGCCGAGCTGGATCCAGCGCCCGACCCGCGGATGCAGGGTCAGCAGTACCTCGCGGCCGTCATCGGAGAACACCACGGCCGAGGCGGTGATATGCCCGGGTGCGTGCTCACGCAGGCACCCGCGCGGCGCCGAGCCGAGGAAGGCCAGTATCGCCTCCCGCAGCGAGGCGTCGGCGCCCGAATCCGGCCGCCACGCAGTCAGTAGTCCGGTCGCCGACGCGTGCAGCGATTCGGCGGTCACAGTTCCACCAGACCCGCGGCCGGGTCGCGCGGGGGACGCGGCAGCAGTTCCTCGACGGGGTGCCCGATCGCGATGGCCCCCAGCGGAATCCATTCCTCGTCCAGGCCGAGCACTTCCCGGGTCGTCTCCGGGGCGAAGATGGTCGATCCGATCCAGCAGCTGCCCAGCCCCTCGGTCGCCAGCGCGACCAGCAGTCCCTGGACCGCGGCCCCGACCGCGACGGTGAACATGGTCCGTTCGGCGTCGCGGCGGCGGCCGTCCGGATAGTCGTGGGCGCCGTCGGGAACGCAGAACGGGATGATCACCTCGGGGGCATCGAACAGGATGCGGCCGCGGTTCACCCGCCGTTCGATCCGCTCGGGATCCAGGCCGTCCGCCGTGAGGTCGGCCCGCCACTTGCCGGCCATCGCCTCGAGCAACTGTTGCCGCCGGTCCCGGTCGCGCAACCAGACGAAACGCACCGGGCGGGTGTGGTGCGGAGCCGGCGCGGTGAGCGCCACCGCGACCGCGGCGCGGATCTGCCCGGGGTCGACGGGCTCGGGCGCGAAACTGCGGACCGAGCGGCGCATCAGCACCGCCTCCCCGCGGCCGCGCGCGATCGCCTCGGCGGTGCCGAGCCAGAACAGGTCGTCGGTACCCGAACGCACCAGATCGGCTGCGCTGGAACCGTTGTCGGCGACGGGCAGGCCGCGCACCACCGCGATCGGGACCCCGCCCAGTTTGCCCTTCACCAGGTCCGCGGCGGCGGCCAGTTCGTCCGCGATCGCCACCTGGGTGACCTGTAGTTCGTTGCCCTGTCCGTCGACGGCCCCCGCGTAGTCGTGCAGCACCGGCAGTCCCGCCGAACCGATCGCGACATCGGTCTGCCCGTTACGCCAGGCGCGGCCCATGGTGTCGGTGACGACCACCGCGATATCCACGCCGAGCCGTGCGCCCAGCGCCGAACGCAATCCTTTCGCACTGCCGTCGGGATCGGCGGGCAGCAGCACCAATTCACCGTGCTCCACATTGGATCCGTCCACGCCGGACGCGGCCTGCACGATGCCGAGACGGTTCTCGGTGATCAGAGTCCGGCCGCGGCGCGCCACCACCCGCACCGCCTCCTGCTCGACCAGCCGCCGCCGCGCGGCGTCGCGCTCCTCCGGATCGGTCGGGGCCGGCACGATCCGGCCTTCGGCCTTGGCGACGATCTTGCTGGTGACCACGAGGACATCACCGTCGGTCAGCCACGGCGCCCGGGCGGCGATATGTTCGGCCAGATCGTCACCGGGCCGGAATTCCGGCAGTCCGGTGATCGGCAGAATCTGTAGTTGCGCGGCGGCGTGGTCCGCGGCCACTGTCTCGGCCAACGGGTTTGCGCTGGTCACGGCTTCACTCCTGCCAAATCGAGAGCCTCACGCACCATTTCGGCGGTGGTGGGCGGGTCGGTCATCAAAAGGGGAACGCTGCGCACCTGGACATCCGGGACCTCGGCGGTATCGGTCGTATGGATCAGCCAGCCGTCGAGAATGCCTGTGGCCGAACGGGATCCGTAGTGGCGCCCGACCGCCTCCGCCGTCGTCTCCACACCGATCACCGACAGGCACTCGTCGGCCATCCCGCGCAACGGTTTGCCGTCGATCACCGGCGATACCCCGATCACCGGGGCCTTCGTGGTGCGCAACGCACCCCGAATTCCGGGCACCGCGAGGATCGATCCGACGCTCACCACCGGGTTCGAGGGAGCGAGTAATACTACATCCGCATCGACTATGAGTTCGGTCACATTCGGTGCCGGTTTGGCGTCATCCGCCCCGATTGTGGCGAATCCGTGGGTTTCGACGGCGGCGCGGTGGCGAACCCACCACTCCTGGAAATGGATCGCGCGGCGTTCGCCAGGGCTCTCCGGGTCGCTGATAACAACATGCGTTTCACAGCGATCATCGGTTGCCGGGAGGAGTTTCACACCCGGTTGCCATCGATTGCAGAGGGCTTCGGTAACCGCCGAGAGCGGATACCCGGCGCGCAGCATTTCGGTCCGAACCAGGTGCGTCGCGATATCCCGGTCCCCCAGTCCGAACCAGTCGGGCTGGGCATGATATTTCGCGAGCTCCTCCTTGGCGTGCCACGTTTCCCCCAGCCGGCCCCAGCCGCGCTCCGGGTCGATTCCGCCACCGAGCGTATACATGCAGGTATCGAGGTCGGGACAGATTCGGAGCCCGTGCATCCAGACATCGTCGCCCACATTGACGATGGCGGAAACCTCCGCCTCGGGCAGTAGCTCCCGGACGCCCAGCAGGAACCGCGCGCCACCGACTCCGCCGACCAGGACGACGATACGGGGACCATTGGCGGGTGCGCTGTCCGCTTGTTGTGAAGTCACATCTGTACACACTATGCCGCGCGGAAAATGGTGCGCCTTCCGCTATATTTGCCGCTCATTTGCTATTCGGGTCACAAGATCGACTCGGAATGCCGCGCGGGATAGTAACGGAATAGTGACGGTGGCTTGACCATCACTACAGGCGGCGTGTCTAATCACAGACATGTCATTCCGGGTCGCGCGGGAAGTGCAAGGCGCGTACGGAAACTCGAACGGATGTTCGAATTGGAATGGCAGGCTCGGGGAAGTCCGCGAGACAACGTCGCGGAGTTTGGCCGTCGGTATGCGCATCGATCGACGGAAATGAATTCTTTCTGCGCTAACACACAGTGAGGAGGCGGAGCGATGGCCGATGATCTGGCCCCGGCCGGCATTCCGGTGGGTGTATCGCGAACCGATTCCACAGCAGGCGCAGCACGAGGCGTCGCTGTTGACAACGGCTGGTTCGGCCCTGACCGGAGTGAGCGTGATTCGACACCCCGGCTCAGCCTGATCGTGACCGGTTTCGACGAGATGTTCGGCTCCATCGAAGAACAGTGGCAAGAACGCGCACTCTGCGCGGAGACAGACCCGGAGGCCTTCTTCCCGGAGAAGGGCGGCTCCACCCGCGAGGCCAAACGCATCTGCCTGGGATGCGAGGTCCGTGACGAATGCCTGGAATACGCGCTCGCGCACGATGAGCGCTTCGGAATCTGGGGCGGCCTGTCGGAGCGGGAGCGCCGGCGCCTCAAGCGCGGTATCGGCTGACGACACCGCTCGCGTCGGTGCGCCCCGGAGCATGTGGCCGGGGCGGGCCGTCGCGATCGGCGATCACTGACTAACGTTGACGGTCATGGCACGATCCCGCAACCGCAGACCCCCGACCGCCCGGTCGGTCAGCCGTCGCGGCCGCGGTGTCCGCGGACCGATGCTGCCGCCGACCGTCCCGGCCTGGCGCACCCGGGGCCAGAAATTCGACCGGCTGGTACTGGAAGCCTTCGCACCCCTGGACACCCGCTGGCACGATCGGCTCACCAAACTCGATATTGCCGTCGACGACGTGCCCAAAATCCGCCCGCTGCACCCGGATTCGGTGACCTGGCCGGACGAGGTCGTCGCCGACGGCCCGGTCCCGCTGTCGCGGCTCATCCCCGCCGGCGTCGACCGGCACGGCACCCCGATCCGCGCCCGGGTCGTGCTGTTCCGTAAACCTCTCGAACTCCGCGCCGGCGATCCGGACGATCTGGTCGAACTCCTCCGCGAGGTACTGGTCCAGCAGATAGCGACCTACCTCGGCGTCGACCCCGACGTCATCGACCCGGAACCGGAATAGGCCTGTCGCCCCACCCTCCGTACAGGCGATCGGTCGATCGAGCGAGCCGCATCAGCACGAACCACGAAGGGGTGAAGGGTGGGCTCGCTCGCGAAGGTGCTGTGTTTTTGGCGGCGCCTGCGGCGCCGCGGGGTTGAGGCCCCCTTGTGTCTCGCCGTTTCGGCCTCGAGACTCGCGCTTCGCGCATGCGCTTCGAGGC
>NZ_JBKOOL010000270.1:0-4482 GCF_046764065.1 Nocardia sp. NPDC002869 | reverse complement strand
GCCTGACCGGGCTCGGCGTGGAAACCGTCGGGGTCGACGCCGGACTGACCGGCGGTTTCGACCCCGCCTTCCCGGTGCACCACTACTTCCTCGGCCCACCGCCGGGCGATCTGCCGCACGGAGGGCACCCGGTCCCCGGGCCGGAGTTCGCCACTTTCGATCCGGGTACGAAGCTGCGCGGCGATCGCCCGATACGGCGGTTCCGGATGCTGCGCCTGTGCCGGCATGACCCTCCTCTTTCGTGTGCACTATCCGGGTCTCGTGCCGAGTGTACTAGTTCACCCGACGCGCGAACTAGTGCACTATTTTCAGCCAAAACTGGTGCTAAGCAATGACTTGCACCTACTCTTGCGCTGCTCGATTCGCCGTATCAGTACACCGTTTCAGCGATCATTCGCACGGTCTCCGTCCCCCCTGTTCCCGGAACCACCGGGCCGGGACGGAGCGGCGGCCTCGACGGGAGAGCAGGAGAAGCGATGAAGAACCGGAGCATTCTCATATCCGGCGCCGGGATCGCCGGGCCGGCCCTGGCGTTCTGGCTACACAGATACGGGTTCCACCCGACCGTGGTCGAGCGCGCTCCCGCGCCCCGCACCGGTGGCCACCCGGTGGATATCCGCGGTACCGCCCGGCATGTGGCCGAGCGGATGGGGATCGTCGACCGGGTCCGGGCGGCGAACACCGGAGCGCGAGGCATGGCCTTCGTCGACGCGGCGGGCAACCGGGTCGCGACGATGGGCACCGAGGTGTTCGGCGATTCGGGCGGACCCGTGGCCGAGATGTCGCTCCTGCGGACCGATCTCGCCCGGATCCTCTACGACACCACCCGCGCCGACGTCGAATACGTTTACGGCGACGCGATCGGCACCGTCGCACAGGACCGTACAGGTGTCCAGGTCGGCTTCGAACACGGTGCATCCCGGCGGTTCGATCTGCTGGTCGGCGCGGACGGGGTGCACTCGAACGTCCGGCAGCTGGTATTCGGACCGACACAACACTACCTGCGCGACCTCGGCTCCTACATCTCACTGTTCACCACCACCACCGAGCGGGATCACGACGGCTGGCGGTTGATGTACACCGTGCCCGCGGGCAACGGCCGCCCCGGCCGGACCGCCGCTCTCTATCCGAAGCCCGAGCCCGGCACCGCACTGGCCGGGTTCTTCCTGCGTTCGGCGGCACTGTCCTACGACCGGAACGATATCGACGAACAGAAGCGGATCGTGGTCCGTGCCTTCGAAGGGGACGCGTGGGAGGTCCCCCGCATGCTCGACGCCATCCGGGATGCCACCGACTTCTACTTCGACAGAGTGGTCCAGATCGAGGTCGACACCTGGTCCCGGCAGCGGACGGCGCTGCTCGGGGACGCCGGTTACTGCGCGTCGCCGATGTCCGGTATCGGCACCAGCCTCGCACTCGTCGGCGCCTACATCCTGGCGGGCGAACTCGCCGCGGCCGACGGCGACCACACGGCGGCCTACCCCGCCTACGAGGCGAAGATGCGCCGGTTCGTGGACCGCGCCCAAGAATTCGCGCGTAGCGCCGGCGACGGCGGCCTCATGCCGGACTCGCGCCGTCAGCTCTGGCTGCGCAACCAGGCGATCCGCACCCTCCGGTACCTGCCGCGGCGCGTCGTCGGCCGCGGCATGGAGAAGGTGGCCGACACCATCGAACTCGACGACTACCGCACCCCCGCCCCGCACTGAGAAACCCGATACGAAGGAGAAACAACATGCAAGCGAGCACATTCCTGTGGTTCGACGGGCACGCCGAAGAAGCTGCCGAACTCTACACCCGCGTGGTGGCCGGCTCGGCGATCCTGGACCGGCAACGCGACACGGACGGCCGTGTCGTCACCGTCGTCTTCGATCTCGGCGGACAACGCTGTATCGCCCACAACGGCGGACCACAGTTCACCTTCGGCGGTGGCATCTCGCTGTACCTCGAGTGCGAGAGCCAGGAGGAAATCGATACCGCGTGGGCGGCCCTCACCGAGAGCGGGAAGGAGGGGCCGGGTGGTTCGCTGACCGATCGCTTCGGGGTCACCTGGCAGGTCGTCCCTACCGCGCTCGCGGACCTGCTGGCGGTCGCCGACCCGGCCGCGGCCGACCGTATCCTCACCGCGATACATGCCATGACCAGGATCGATATCCAGGGCCTGATCGAGGCACGGGACCGATGAGCGACCGGTCCGGGCCTGCGGCACCGCGGCCGGCGCGGTGGTCTCCGCGCCCGGGCCGGCCGCTCACGGCCCGGGCTCACCCGGGAAGGACTCGACCGCGGGGGGCTCGGCGCGCAGTGCGGCCAGCGCGAGCCGGGCATAGCGACGCCAGATATCGGGATCCCGGATATCGAGAGCGATCAGGGCGCGCGCCGCACCGGAGACCAGGTGA
Organism: Nocardia sp. NPDC002869; assembly: GCF_046764065.1. NCBI lineage: Bacteria > Bacillati > Actinomycetota > Actinomycetes > Mycobacteriales > Nocardiaceae > Nocardia > Nocardia sp. NPDC002869. Next base: position 2,089 of record NZ_JBKOOL010000270.1, on the reverse strand, counting down.
ACCGTCACGGGTTGGGGACCGCTTCTTCCTAGAGGAAGATGTTCTCCATCATGTCGAAGCGTTACCCGCCCGAGGTTCGTGAGAAGGCCGTGCGCCTGGCTCTCGAACGACTCGATGAGTACGGATCCGCCTATGCCGCCGCCCGCGCGATCGGCCCGCTGGTCGATGTGCATCACGAGACCCTGCGGTTGCAATACGTATCGGTCAACTTCACCGAATCGATTGCCCTGCAGGGCATTACACCATCTATCGGTTCGGTCGGAGACGCTTACGACAACGCACTCGCCGAATCGATCATCGGCTTGTTCAAGACCGAGGTCGTGCGCCGACACGGCCCGTTCAAGACACTATCCGAGGTCGAGTACGCGCTGATGGAGTGGTGCGACTGGTACAACAATGCCCGTTTACATTCGCGGCTGGACTACCGGTCTCCAGCCGAGTACGAAGCCGCCTACTACGCTCAAAACCTGCCACGCCGACCGGCGCTGGTCTGAAACCGAAGCCGGCCCCTTCCCCGTGACGGTTCACATTGCATGTTTTTGCTTGCGCGCTGTCAGCCACTGGCGCAGCGCGATTGACCACGGTTCACGGCTTCCGCCGGCCAGCGCCCGACAAGACTTCATATCCGCCCGATCTTCGGCGAGTTCTACGTCAACCCCAAAACGACACGGCTCGCCGCAAGCTGAGGTGCGCGGCTCTCGGTCTCGGGAGGACCGGCATGTCATCCGGGATGCGGTGGCCGGGATTTGGTCGCGATCGTTGGTGGCCGCCAGCGGGTGATCAGCAGCTTCGTGCCAAGTTTGCCGGCCCGGATGGCCAGTCGGTTCGGCACCAGGGCGGCTGTAGCGTCCCTGGCGGCGGCCACGAACCTCGACGTAGGTTCGGTGACCAGGGTCGCGCACCCCGACAGCCAGCTGATGAGGGCGACCCGGCGCCGCCGGGCCTTGGAATACGCGGCCAGATCAGGTGCATAGGCGGCGAGGGTGACGGCGTCCTCGATCGTCATCCCGGCACCTTGCCCGAGTGTGGGATGCATCCCGTGCGCGGCGTCGCCGATGAGCGCCACCCGACCCCGCGCCAGCGACTTGGGGACGCGGATATCGAGTAACTCGTTCTTGAGAACCCGCTGCGGGGCCGCTGCCGCCACCATGGCCGGCACGGGTTCTGGCCAGTCCTTGAAATGGTCGAGACCCTCGACACCTGAGTGAGTGCCCGCGAAGGCGTAGATCCGGTTGCCCGCCATCGGCAGAATGCCGAACTCGGCCCGATGCCCCAACACCAGGCCCACCCACTCCGGCGGCGGAGCGTCGACGATCCATCGCCAGCCGGTGATCCCTGTGTGCCGGACCGCACCCACCTCCGGCCAGACTTGGCAGCGGGTGAGACTGTGCATTCCGTCGGCCGCGACCACGAGGTCGAATTGGATAGTGCCCTCGGCGGTTTCGATGTCTCCGGACGCGTCGACGCGAACAACCCTGGAACCGGGACGCAGGCACTCCGACGGGAGCGCGTCGACCAGGACAGCGAGGAGGTCGGCGCGATGGACCACCACGAGATCGTCGCCGCCGATTACGTCACGCACCTGGCCGCACACCAGTTCGCGCCCGCGCCGGCTACGGATCCCGCCGATATGGTCCGCCATGGCCTGAGCCCGGATGGGTTCACCCACCCCGATCAGATCGAGGGCGGCCAGCACGTTCGAAGTCAGCATGACCCCGGCTTCGACCTCGGCGAACTCGGTGGCTTGCTCGTAGACCGTCACCTCCCAACCAGCCGCTCGCAACGCGATCGCCGCGGTGAGCCCGCCGATTCCGCCGCCGACTATCCCTGCGCGCCTGATATTTTCGGCCAATTTCTCCCTTACGACGATGCATGATCGTGGATGCCACCACCCACCATATGGACGGTACTTCGAAAGTCTTCTGGCGCGGCCACAAAACCGTTTCCGTCCTGACGACACTCGCGACTCCGACCGCTTTCGGGGTGGCGAAGGCTCTAGTGTCCTGCGTCGGGAATTAGTTTTCTAATTCTTGGGTTGTGAGCGGTGTGTCGGCGTGCTGGTTCGCCACGGGGTGGTCATGCTGGTGGT
>NZ_JBKOOL010000269.1:0-4597 GCF_046764065.1 Nocardia sp. NPDC002869 | reverse complement strand
GGGATTCGAGACCTTCGGCTTCGCCGGCGGCCGCGCCGATCTGTGGGAACCGGACGAGGACGTCTACTGGGGCCCCGAATCGGTATGGCTCGAAGACGAACGCTACACCGGTGACCGCGACCTGGAGAGCCCGCTGGGTGCGGTCCAGATGGGGCTGATCTATGTGAACCCCGAAGGCCCGAACGGTAATCCGGACCCGCTGGCCTCGGCCGTGGACATCAAGGAAACGTTCGGCCGGATGGCGATGGACCACGAGGAGACCGTCGCCCTGATCGCCGGCGGCCACACCTTCGGCAAGACCCACGGCGCGGGTGATGCCGCGCTGGTCGGCGCCGAACCCGAGGGCGGGCTCATCGAGCAGCAGGGTCTCGGCTGGAAGAGCACGCACGGCACCGGTAAGGCCGGCGACGCGATCACCAGCGGCCTGGAGGTCACCTGGACCACCAGGCCGACCCAGTGGAGCAACGATTTCTTCGAGATCCTGTTCGGTTACGAATGGGAGCTCACCCAGAGCCCGGCCGGCGCCAACCAGTGGGTGGCCAAGGACGCCGACGCGATCATTCCGGACGCGCATTCGGATGCCCGCAAGAAGCCGACGATGCTGACCACCGACCTCGCCCTGCGTTTCGACCCCGAGTTCGAGGTCATCTCGCGTCGCTTCCTGGAGAACCCGGACCAGTTCGCGGACGCCTTCGCCCGCGCCTGGTACAAGCTGACCCACCGCGATATGGGCCCGATCGAACGATACCGTGGCGCGGAGGTGCCCTCCGAGGTACTGCTCTGGCAGGATCCCATCCCGGCCGTGGACTTCGAAGTGATCGACGAGGCCGAGATCGCCGCGCTCAAGGAGCAGGTGCTGGCCACGGGCCTGACCGTGCCGCAGCTGGTTTCCACGGCGTGGGCGTCGGCGTCGACATTCCGGTCCAGTGACAAGCGCGGCGGCGCCAACGGCGCCCGCATCCGGCTGGAACCGCAGAAGAGCTGGGATATCAACGAACCCGAGCAGCTGGCGACCGTACTGAGCGCCCTGGAGAAAATCCAGGAATCGTTCAACGGCGCCCAGAGCGGCGGCAAAAAGGTAACGCTGGCCGACCTGATCGTGATCGCCGGCGCCGCCGGTGTAGAGGAGGCCGCGAAGGCGGCGGGCGTGCAGGTCACCGTGCCGGTGGTGCCCGGTCGTAACGACGCGCTGCAGGAGCAGACCGATATCGATTCCTTCGGTGTGCTCGAACCGCGCGCCGACGGGTTCCGCAACTACATCGGCAAGGGACACCGGCTGCCGTCGGAGCACCTGCTGATCGACCGCGCGAACCTGCTGAACCTGACCGCGCCGGAAATGACCGTACTGGTCGGCGGCCTGCGGGTACTGGGCGCGAACTACAAGCAGTCGCAGCAGGGCGTGTTCACCGGCAACGTCGGGACGCTGACCAACGATTTCTTCGTGAACCTGCTCGATATGGGTATCGAGTGGAAGTCCATCGACGAATCCCAGGAGACCTTCGAGGCCCGCGATACCGCGACCGGCGAGGTCAAGTGGACCGGCACCCGCTACGACCTGCTGTTCGGCTCGAACTCCGAACTGCGCGCGGTGGCCGAGGTGTACGCGGCCGACGACGCGAAGGAGAAGTTCGTGCGTGACTTCGTCTCCGCCTGGAACAAGGTCATGAACGCGGATCGGTTCGATCTGGCCTGATCCGGCCGGTGTGACCCCACCGCGGTCGCGGATCGCCCGGGAATCTTCGGATTCCCGGGCGATCCGTCGTTTCCGGGGTCAGCGCCGCCAGAAGAAATGGTGGACGACCCCGCTGGGGCTGGGGATCTGCTCCAGGTGAAATCGATCGGTGAGTTCTTCGGGCCGCTCCCAGAGGCGTTCACCGTCGCCGAGTTCATTCGGCGCCACCGCAATGTGCAGGGTGTCGATGAGGTCGGCGGCGAGGAATTCGCGCACCGTGGCCACCCCGCCGCCGATGCGCACATCGCGGCCGTCGGCGGCGGCCAGTGCTTCCTTCAGGACTTCTTCGCAGGTTGCGTCGCGGAAGTGGAAGGTGGTGTCGGCGAGGGTGAACGAGGGCCGGGGGTGGTGGGTGAGGACGAAGACGGGGGTGCGGAACGGGGGTTCGTCGCCCCACCAGCCCTGCCAGTCGTAGTTCTCCCAGGGGCCGCGCTGCGGCCCGAATTTGTTGCGGCCCATGATTTCGGCGCCGATATTGTGGGCGAAATCGCGGGTCAGATAGTCGTCGAGACCGCGGGTCCCGCCGGGATCGGTGCGGTTGACCCAGCTGGCGGTGGCGCCGGCCCAGGACATCATGACGCCCGGGTCGGCGTGGCCGAACGGGCGTTCCAGGCTCTGGCCGAGCCCGGATCCGTAGCCGTCGGCGGAGACGGTGAAGCACTGCACACGGACGAGTTGGGTCATTGCGAAATCCTAACTGGTTGTAGTATGCAATCGGTTGAGAACTTACCTAGACTGATCTCATGACGCAACCAGTTTCGCCGGAAGTGCTGCCCGTGCCGCCCGGAAAATCCGGCTGCCCGATCAACAGGACGATGGAACTGCTCGGTGACCGGTGGAGCCTGATAGTGCTGCGCGACATCATGTTCAGCGGCAACACCCACTTCCGCGAACTGCTCGGCGCGTCCATGGAGGGCATCGCGTCGAATATGCTCGCCGCGCGGCTGGCCAAACTCGCCGACGCCGGCCTGCTCACCCGCGACGACGACCCGACCCATCGGCAGAAGGTCGAATACCACCTCACCGAAGCCGCGATCGGACTGGTGCCGGTGATCACCGAATTGGGCGCCTGGGGTGCGCGCTGGCTACCCACCACACCGGAGCTGGCCGTGCGAGCGCAGTTGCTCGCCGACGGGGGGCCGGCACTGCGGGAGCGGTTCATGAGCGAACTCCGCGATATCCACCTGCGGCGGCGACCGGCGCCGGATCGTGGAGTGCTCGCCGAATTGACTGCGGCCTATCTGCGGGTCGCCGAGAGTTCAGGGGTGCGGGCAGGCGAAGGCGGCGAGGGGGCATCGACGGACGCGTAGGCCGGGCCGCCCGATCCGAGTGACCACCGGGTCCGGGACCCGGCAGGAGCTCCATATCGAGGTCGGGGCACAACTCCCCTGCCGTGATCGCGGCGGCCGGTCGAGTGGCGCCGGGGTAGCGGCAGTCGCTCCCGGTAGGTAGACGGCGGGCGCGGTGTCCCGCTGCATTTCGACGAATCTCGCCCATAGGAGCGGCCTCGGCGCAGGGATCGGGAGCCCCGCAATCGCCTTGTCGTGGAAGGTCGCAGATCGGTGGCGGATATCGCGGGGACCGGGCGGGACCAGCCCATCTTCGTACAATATTGACGAGACGGACCGTATCGTCTTGACAGGGACGAATTCGGCTGACACTCTTGTCGAGACGCAACGTCTCGTTTCTGAAAGGGGTCTTCGTGACCAGAACATGGTTCATCACCGGCGCCAACCGCGGCCTCGGACGCGCCTTCACCGAAGCCGCTCTCGCCCACGGCGACCACGTGATCGGCACCGCCCGGGACCCGCACACCATGGCGGACCTCGCGCAGGAACGGCTCACCGTGCTACCGCTCGACGTCCGCGACCGCGACCAGGTGCAGGCCACCGTGCAGCAGGCCGTCGAGGTCACCGGCGCCCTCGACATCATCGTCAACAACGCCGGATACGGTCTCGTCGGTGCGGTCGAGGAATTCGGCGAAGCCGAGATCCGCGACCAGCTGGACACCAATTTCTACGGTGCCGTCTGGGTCTGTCAGGCCGCGCTCCCCCACCTGCGGGCCCGGGGCAGCGGTCATATCGTGCAGATATCCACCGTCGGCGCGGTCGGCAGCATGCCGCTGTTCGGCATGTACAACGCCGGGAAATGGGCGCTGGAAGGATTCAGCGCGGCACTGGCCGACGAGCTCCGCCCCTTCGGTGTCGCCGTCACCATCGCGCAACTGGGCGGGTTCGCCACCGACTGGGCCGGCTCCAGTATGCGTTTCGCCACCGCGCACCCCGCCTACGCCGACCTGCGCACCGCGATCCTGGGCACCCCCGACTATCCCGATCCGCACGCCGCGCCCACCGGCCCGCCCGAACCCGAGCAGGCCGCGGAGCCCGGGTGGGTGGATGCCGACCCGGCGGTGGCCGCCGCGGCCGTCCTGGAACTGGTGGACCTGCCCGACCCGCCGCTGCGCACGATCATCGGGCCGGGAGCCCGGCAGATGGTGGCCATGGCATTGGATCAGCGGCGCCTGGACTACCGCCGCGACCCCGAATTCCAGTGGCCCGCATGAACGCTCGCTCCGGCGGGAGCCGGGCGCAGTAGCGTGGCGGCATGAGCACCGAACTCCCCGCCTTCGCGCGGCAGGCCTGGCGCCTGCTCGAACCGCTGCATGCTGTCACCTACTTCTCACCCGAGCCGCTGCAGGCACTGAAAGCGGCAGGGTATCGCGGGTTCTGGATGGGTTACTTCGCCGGTCGCGCCGCCCCGCTCGGCGCGGCGGGGCCCGAAGTGGTGCACGCGCTGTTCTACAACTTCACCGCGAGTGCGTGGCGCGCCTCCTCGTGGAGCACATCGAGCAGGTCCTGCTCCAGC
>NZ_JBKOOL010000268.1:0-4661 GCF_046764065.1 Nocardia sp. NPDC002869 | reverse complement strand
CGCGGTGCGGCGGGTTGTGCCGAACGGTTCAGCGCGACCGGCCACCAGGGCCGGCCGCCCCGGAACCTACTTGCGCAGCGAAGCCGGGACCTCGAAGCGCTTGCCGTACTTCTTCGCCAGCTCGTCGGCCCGGGCCACGAAGGCCTCCTGGCCGCCGGGGTAGCCGACGATGTACTGGTGCACGCCACCGGTCCAGGCCGGGAATCCGATACCGAAGATGGAGCCGATATTGGCGTCCGCGGTGGACTCCAGAACACCTTCGTCGAAACACTTCTGGGTTTCGAGGGCCTCGGCGAACAGCATGCGGTCGATCAGGTCCTGCAGCGGCACGTCGAAACCGGCGGTGGTCTTGAAGTGCTCGCGCAGCTGCGGCCAGATGTGGAGCCGCTTGCCGTTCTCGTCGTACTCGTAGAAGCCGGCCTTCTCCAGGCGACCCGGGCGCCCCTGCTCCACCATGTAGTCGACTACGTCGATGGCCGGGTGCCGTTCGGTACCCATGGCGGCGTCGCCCGCCTTGGCGGCCGCTTCGGTTTCCCGGGCGATCTTCTGCATGAGCTTCATGTTGAGCTCGTCGGTCAGCTGCAGCGGCGGGGCCGGGTAGCCCGCCTGCGAACCGGCCTGCTCGATGGTCGCGGGCTCGATACCCTCGCCCAGCATGGCGATCGCCTCGTTGACGAAGGTGCCGATCACGCGGGAGGTGAAGAAGCCGCGGCTGTCGTTGACCACGATCGGGGTCTTCTTGATGGCGAGGGTGTAGTCGAACACCCGGGCCAGGGCCTCGTCGGAGGTCCGCTCACCCTTGATGATCTCCACCAGCGGCATCTTGTCGACCGGCGAGAAGAAGTGGATGCCGATGAAGTCTTCCTGACGCTTCACGCCCTCGGCCAGGCCGGTGATCGGCAGGGTCGAGGTGTTGGAGCCGAGGAGCGCGTCGGGGGTGACGATGTCCTCGATCTCCTGGAAGACCTTGTGCTTGAGCTCGGTGCTCTCGAAGACGGCTTCGATCACGAAATCGACACCCGCGAAATCGGCCGCGTCGGCGGTCGGCTTGATGCGGTCGAGCAGCGCCTTGGACTTCTCCTCGGTGGTCTTGCCCCGGGACAGCGCCTTGGCCTCGATCTTCTCCGAGTAGCCCTTGCCGCGCTCGGCCGCCTCGATGCTGACGTCCTTGAGTACGACCTCGTAGCCGGCCTTCGCCGACACGTAGGCGATACCGGCGCCCATCATGCCCGCGCCGAGCACGCCGACCTTCTTGATCTCCTTCTTCGGCACATCCTTGGGACGCGAACCACCGTTGTTGATGGTCTGCAGGTCGAAGAAGAACGCCTGGATCATGTTCTTGGCGACCGGCCCGGTGAGCAGGTGCACGAAGTAACGCGATTCGATCAGCGACGCATTGTCGATATCGACCTGAGAGCCCTCGACCGCCGCGGCCATGATGGCGCGCGGGGCGGGCATATTGGCGCCCTTGAGCTGCTTGCGCAGGTTGGCCGGGAACGCGGGCAGGGTCGCGGCGAACGACGGGCTGGCGGGAGTGCCGCCGGGAATCTTGAAGCCCTTCTTGTCCCACGGCTGGACGCCGCCCTCGGGGTTGGCCTTGATCCACGCCTTGGCAGCGGGTACCAGTTCCTCGATCGAACCGACCAGCTCGTCGACCAGGCCGATCTCCTTGGCCTTGGCCGGCTTGTTGCGCTGGCCCTGCAGCAGCACGCCCATGAGCGCGTTCTGCAGGCCGAGCATGCGCACGGTACGGATGATGCCGCCGCCGGCGGGCAGCAGGCCCAGGGTGACCTCGGGCAGGCCGATCTGGGAGCCGGGGACATCGGCCGCGATCCGGTGGTGGGTGGCGAGCGCGATCTCCAGGCCACCGCCGAGCGCGGCGCCGTTGATGGCGGCCACGACCGGCTTGCCGAGGGTCTCCAGGCGGCGCAGCGCCGACTTGATCTCGGTCAGTTCGGCCATCAGCTCGGGGCCGTTGTCCGGCCCGACCTTCATCATGTTCTTCAGGTCGCCGCCGGCGAAAAAGGTCTTCTTCGCGGAGGTCAGCACGACACCGGTGATGTCGTCCTTCTCGGCCTCGAGCCGCTCGATCGTCGCGGTCATCGACTTCTTGTAGAGGTCGTTCATGGTGTTGGCGCCCTGGTTCGGGTCGTCCATCGTCAACACGACGATGCCGTCCGAATCCTTCTCCCAACCGATCATGTTGGCTTCGCTCACGGTTTTTCTGTCTCCTTGTGAAATCCGAGTCGGTTGGGAATCAGACGCGCTCGATGATGGTGGCCACACCCATGCCGCCGCCGATGCACAGCGTGATCAGGGCGTAGCGGGCGTTGCGACGCTCCAGCTCGTCGACCATGGTGCCGGTGATCATGGCGCCGGTGGCACCGAGCGGGTGGCCCATGGCAATGGCGCCACCGTTGACGTTGAGCTTCTCGTCGGGGATCTGCAGGTCCTTCTGGAACTTCAGCACCACCGAGGCGAAGGCTTCGTTGATCTCGAACAGGTCGATATCGTCGACGGTCAGACCGGCCTTGGCCAGTACCTTCTGCGACGCCGGGGTGGGGCCGGTGAGCATGATGGTGCTGTCCGCACCGCTGGTGGCGGTGGCGACGATACGGGCCCGCGGGGTCAGGCCCGAGGCCTTGCCGGCCTCTTCGGTGCCGACCAGGACCAGCGCGGCACCGTCGACGATGCCGGAACTGTTGCCGCCGTGGTGGACGTGGTCGATCTTCTCCACGAAGTGGTACTTCTGCAGGGCCACCGCGTCGAAGCCGCCCATCTCACCGATCCCGGCGAAGGACGGGTTCAGCTTGGCCAGGTCCTCCAGGGTGGTGCCGGGCCGCATGTGCTCGTCGGTGTCCAGGACGGTCAGGCCGTTGATGTCCTTGACCGGGACGATCGACTTGGCGAAGTAGCCGCCGGTGGTCGCCTTGGCGGCCAGATCCTGCGAGCGCACGGCGTAGGCGTCGACGTCCTCGCGGGAGAAGCCCTCGATGCTGGCGATGAGGTCGGCGCTGATGCCCTGCGGTACGACGTAGGTGTCGTAGTTGGTGGCCGGATCGAGCATCCAGGCGCCGCCGTCGGAGCCCATGGGCACGCGGGACATGGACTCGACACCACCGGCGAGGACCATGTCCTCGAAGCCGGAGCGCACCTTCTGGGCGGCCATGTTCACGGCTTCCAGGCCGGAGGCACAGAAGCGGTTGATCTGCACGCCGCCGACGGTCTGCGGCAGGCCGGCGGTCAGCACGGTGGTGCGGGCGATATCGGAGCCCTGGTCACCGACCGGGGAGACGACACCGAGGATGAGGTCGGAGATCCGGTCCTCGTCGAGGTTCGGGAAGCGGTTGCGCAGCTCCTGCACCAGCCCGGTGGTCAGATCGATCGGCTTGACCGAGTGCAGCGACCCCTTCTTGTTGCGGCCGCGCGGGGTGCGGATGGCCTCGTAAATGTAGGCCTCTGTGGTCATATCGGAATGTCCCTTCCTAGGAATACGCCCACCCGCACCAGGCGGAGCGGACGCGAGTTACCTCGCCGACCGGCCGTTCGACCGACCGTCCGTATTCAGTTGAGCAGCGCTGACGCGGGCCGGTCACCCGCGCGGGCATACGCTGTACAAACCACGGCACGGGTCGCCGAGGGGGTACCGAGCGGCCCGTACCTCACGGCCCACCATAGAACCTCGTCTCGCCGAAGTCCGCAGCTACCCGCCCATAGTACCGCCGGATGCGAACTCCGGTTAACTTAACGTGGTCGAGACGGTGCTTGTCAACCGTTCAACGGGGTGGCGCCCAGCTCACTCGCCAGTAGCCGCAGAGCGACCTCGTCCGGGTCGCGCCGATCACCCGGCGCGACCGGCTGCGCCGACTCCGCCAGCATCTCCTGCTCCTCCTCCGGAGTGGACGCGGGCACGCTGCGCGGTGCGTAACCGTGATCACCCGGATCATCGGGCAGGTCGGGATAGTCCGGGGGCGGGATGTCGTCGTAGGGGCTCGCCGCCGCTGCCCCGGCCTTGGCCTGGCTCGGCCGCGAGAACCGCGGCCGCCGAGCCGGCTCGGCGCCGGTCCGCGCACCGTTCGCCGATCCACTACCGGCGGGACCGGCTTGCGGCCCGCCATCGCTGTCGGCCCGGCGGGGCTCGGCCGGGGCTTCCGCGGCGGCCCGGCTCGGCGCCGGGCGCTGTGGACCCCCTCGGCGACCGCCGTCGGAATCACCCGACTCGGAGTCACCGGCCCGGCGTCCGCCCCGCTCACGTCCACCCGGACCCCGCGAGACCTGCTGACCCGTTACGACCCAGCGCACCGGATGTTCCCGGCCGAGTACCGCGCGCACCGCGGACCGGACCGCCGACAGCGGCTGCGGCTGCGAAAGCCGCTGGACCAGCGCGGCATGGTGGGCCAGCACGATCTCGCCGTCCTGAACCCCGGCCACCGACGCCCCCGAGGTGAGCATCGCGCCGATGGTCGGCCCGAACTCCTTGACCGCGAGCTTGATCTCCGGCCAGGCGGCCTCCACAGCGGCCAGCAAGTCCGGATCGGTCGGCGGCGCGTCGGCCTCGGGTCCGGCCGGCCGGATCGGATCGGCGCCGGGTCCGGCCGCCGGATCCGATTCGGCAGCGGGTCCGGCCGGGGGGCCCGGTTCGGCGCCAGAACGGAAGAGCC
>NZ_JBKOOL010000267.1:0-4682 GCF_046764065.1 Nocardia sp. NPDC002869 | reverse complement strand
TGAGCGGTCGCGGTTGTTCGGGTTGGCTCGGTCGAGTTGGGCGGATTATGATCGTTCGTTGATCAGTGCGGGTGGCGGCGTCTACGACCGCACCGTGAAATCGGTACCCATCAGTCCGCAGGCCCGGGCGGCGCTCGGGCTGCCCGACGATGTGGTGAAACTTTCCCCACCCGAATTGATCCGCGCCATTCTGCTCGCCCCGGTGCAATTGCTCTGGAACGGCGGTATCGGTACCTATATCAAGTCGAGTTCGGAAACGAACGCCGACGCCGGTGATAAATCCAACGACGCGGTGCGCGTGAATGCCGACCAGCTTCGGGTGAAGGTGATCGGTGAGGGCGGAAACCTCGGTGTTACGGCGCTGGGGCGTATCGAGTTCTGCCGTAACGGCGGGAAGATGAACACCGACGCGCTGGACAATTCCGCGGGGGTGGATTGCTCCGATCACGAGGTGAATATCAAGGTTCTGCTCGACGGTGTGGTGTCGGCGGGCGAACTCGATCTCGAAGACCGTAATCCGCTGCTCGCGGAAATGACCGACGAAGTCGCGCAGATGGTGCTGCAGGACAATGTGTCCCAGAACTATGTGATGGGCATATCCCGGGCGGAGTCGGCGCGGATGCTCAATGTGCACCGGCGTCTCATCGAAGAACTCGAGACCGAGCGCGGACTCGATCGGGGCCTCGAGGCGCTGCCCACCGACGCCGTCCTCAAGCGCCGGCTCGAGGAGGGCACCGGGCTCGCCTCGCCCGAACTCGCGAATCTGCTGGCCCATGTGAAATTGGCGCTGAAGGCGGACCTGCTGGCCGGCGATCTGCCCGACAGCGCGTTCTTCGCCGCCCGGCTGCCGGAATACTTCCCGACCCCGCTGAGGGAACGGTTCGGTGTGGCGATCAAGAAACATCGTCTGCGCCGGGAGATCGTCACCACCATGATCGCCAACGAGGTGGTGGACTACGGCGGCGTCACCTACACATTCCGGCTGGGCGAGGAGATCGGCGCCACCGCGACCGATACCGTCCGGGCCTTCGCCGCCGTCACCGATATCTTCCGCCTACACGATATCTGGGACCGGATCCGGGCCGCCGATACGACAGTGGGCGTCCGCGACCGGCTCGAACTGGAGACCAAACGGACCCTGGACCGGGCGTCCCGCTGGTTGCTGACCAACCGGCCCCAGCCCATCGCCGTCGGCGCCGAGATCAACCGGTATCGGGTGGGTGTGCGCGAACTCGCGCCGAAGGTGCCGGGCTGGTTGCGTGGTCACCACGTCACCACGCTCACCGATCAGGCCGCCGACCTCGTCGCGCACGGGGCGCCGCTGGATCTCGCGACCGAGGTCTTCGCCCTGCTGCATCTGTTCCCGCTGCTCGACGTCATCGATATCGCCGATATCACCGACCGCTCCGGTGAGGAGGTCGGCGCGCTGTACTACGCGCTGAACGAGCATCTGAAGATCGACTGGCTACTGGAGGCGGTCAGCCATCTGGAACGCGGCGACCGCTGGCACGCGCTGGCCCGGCTCGCCCTGCGCGACGATATGTACAGCTCGCTGCGGTCGCTCACCCTCGACGTCCTCTCCGGTGGCGACCCCGAGGAGAGCGCGGACGAGAAGATTGCATACTGGGAGTCCAAGAATCAGTCCCGGCTCGGCCGTTCCCGCGCGGCGCTGGCGGAACTGTTCGAGTCCGGAACCCACGATCTCGCCACGCTGTCGGTTGCGGCGCGGCAGGTGCGCAGCATGGTGAGTGGGGTGGGCGCCCAATCGGAGGTACCACGGTGACGAACGCTGTTCCCCGCAACGGAGCGAGTCCGGATGTGGAGGTACCCGCTGCGGCTTCGCCGCGGCGGTTCCACACCGCTGTGCACGTGCGCTGGTCCGATATGGACGTTTTCCAGCACGTCAACCACGCCCGGATGGTGACGCTGCTGGAGGAGGCGCGTATCCCCTGGCTGTTCGACGACGATCGGCCGACCGTCGGATTGCGCGACGGCTGTGTGCTCGCGGACCTGCACGTGAAGTACCGGGGGCAGTTGCGGCACGAGGACACGCCGCTGGATATCGCCATGTGGATCGAACAGTTGCGGGCGGTCGATTTCACCGTCGCCTACGAGGTCCGGGCGGCGGGCTCCCCGCCCGACTCGCCCGCCGCGGTCACCGCGACCACGCAGCTGGCGGCGTTCGATATCCGAACCCAGCGGCTGCGCCGGCTCACCGGTCCCGAACGCGACTATCTCGCCCAGTGGCTGGGCGCATGAGCGAGTCGGGCCCGGAGGCGGTAGTGGGATACCTTCGCCTGCGCTTCGGCCTCCGCGTCAGTGTGTCGACCGGTCGCCGGCGCTCGCTCATGCGCGATGGACACGGCGTGAGCGGGTCGGCGGTACCGGTCCGATCGTGACGACCGACCAGCGGGTCCTGTCCGTACCGGACCCGGCAGAACGCGAGAACCTGGCCACCTTCCTCACCCGGGCACAGCGCCTCGATCCGGCGGTGGTGGTGCGGATGCGGCGGCGCGGCACCGGGCTGGTGGCCGCCTGGGTCGCCACCGGCTTCGAAGCGCTGGCGACCCGCACGATCGCCGCCGAGCTGGCCGCCGACGATGTGACGGTCGGTGTGGACACCGTGCTGACCGGTCTGTCCACGCCGGGCCCGATCGATCTCGGTTACTCGCTCGATTCGGCATGGCGAGGCGCGCTGCCGCCGGACAGCGGTTTCGGGCATATCGACGATTTGCCCGCCCGCACCCTGGTCGAACTCGCCGAACGCGGGGCCGACCTGGCGAAGGAACACGGTTCCGGGCACGGGCCACCCGCGTCGCTGCTCGATCAGACCGTGCTGACCGTCTCCGCGGCGCAGGTACGAGTACAGGTGCCGATGCGGGTGGTCTTCGCGCTCACCGCCATGGACTTCATCCCGCACGCGGGAGAACGGGCGGATTCCGGGCGGATTCCGCCCGCTGAGCTGGTCCGGGTGCGCGCGAGCAATACCTGGCTGCGATTGGACGCCCGCTACGGTTCGGTCGCCCGCCGGCGAACCGGGGGGCTCTCACTGACCCCGGCGGCGGGAACCTGAGACCGCTGCGCCTGGCCGCAGTGCCGCCGCGGCGTCAGGCCGCGCCCTCGCCGAGGTATTGCAGCCAGACCGGGTCCAGTTCGTTGACCGTGGACAGCAGACGCCAATGCGGCCCCTTCGGGGATATCAGGGGTGCGCGCAACGTCCAGCCCAGTTCGCTGAGCAGTTTGTCCGCCTTGCGATGGTTACAGGGTGCGCAGCTGGCCACACAGTTCTCCCAGCTGTGTTCGCCGCCGCGGCTGCGCGGGACGACGTGATCGATGGTTTCGGCCTTGCCCCCGCAGTAGCCGCAGCGGTAGCGGTCCCGCTGCATGAGTGCCGCCCGGGTCATCGGGACGCGGGCGCGGTAGGGAACCCGGACATAGGTGCGCAACCGGATGACCGAGGGAATAGCGACGGCGGCGCCGGCCGAATGCAGGACGGGGCCGGTCGGGTCGTGGTGGACGGCGTCGGCCTTGTCGCAGACCAGCAGCACGATTGCGCGGCGGGCGGTCAGCGCGGTGAGCGGTTCGTAGGTGGCGTTGAGAAGCAGGACGCGGCGCTTCAGCCAGCTGATCGGCTGCAGCGCGGCGAGGTGTGGAGCGGAATCGCTCCCGTCCAGGGAATCGAAACGAGCGGCGGTATCGGCATTGTGCCGGTCGACCGCGTGATCGGACAGCAGTTGCAGCGGAGGAGCCCCCGACCCACGAGCGTGGACGTCGGCGGGCTTCAGTTGTCGGTGGCGTATCGCCTCCGGTGATCGGGCGCCGGTCCGTTGCTTCATGTCGACCCCAAATTCTGCGTTTCAAGATCATGTGGTATCTCGGCGAGACAAAACCCAGTTGACCATGGAAAGCCCCGCAGCGCACGGTTATTTTGCACAATGGCCGGTTAACTGTCGCTGAAGCGACCCGCTCCGGCCACCAGCCGGAAACACCAGGTGCGAGCGGTCGCACCGGCCGGGGAGCCGGCGAATCTGCGAACCCGTGCCGGCGCGGGCACAATGGACGGCGCATCCGGCGAAACGAGAGGGTTCATGACTTCGGGTAATACGGCTTCGGGCACTCCGGCGGGCGAACACGCCACAAGCTCCTTCTACGAGGCCGTCGGCGGGGCGGACACCTTCCACCGGCTGGTGGCCGTTTTCTATCGCGAGGTCGCCGCCGATGAAGTACTACGCCCCATGTACCCGGAAGAAGATCTGGGCCCGGCCGAGCGCCGGCTGCGCATGTTCCTCGAGCAGTACTGGGGCGGCCCTCGCACCTACTCCGACGAACGCGGCCACCCGCGCCTGCGCATGCGGCATATGCCGTTCCAGATCGGTCCGGTACAGCGGGACGCCTGGTTGCGCTGTATGCGCATCGCGGTTGCCGAGATCGAGCCGGAAGTCTTGGACGACGAGCATCGGCGCCAACTGCTCGACTATTTGGAGATGGCGGCGAACTCGCTGGTGAACGCGGCCTGGTGAGACCGCGGCGGGTGGTGCAGCCTTTCGCTTCGGGTGGCGCGGTGCCATAAAGGTTGGGGATATGGGGTCGGAATGCCGGCTTGCTCATGGCAGCGGGATGCGGGCTCGCTCGTGAGGGTGCTGTGTTTTTTGGCGCCGCCTGCGGCGGCGCGGGGTTGAGGC
>NZ_JBKOOL010000266.1:0-4701 GCF_046764065.1 Nocardia sp. NPDC002869 | reverse complement strand
CGAAGCCGCCGGGTCCTCGTCTGCGCAGGTACTTCTCGAATTCGGCGGCCAGGGCGTCGCCGTCGATCTTGGCCATCACCTCGTTGACGTCGATCGCGGCGTCACCGCGCTCCTCCAGCGAATGCACGTATTCGGCGATCTCGTCGTCGGCGACGGTCATCTCGTTCACCGTCGACTCCCACTCCTCGGCCTGCTGGGGCAGCTCCCGCAGCGGCACCTCGATATCGAGGACGTCCTCGACCCGGTGCAGCAGCGCGATCGTCGCCTTCGGGTTGGGCGGCTGCGATACGTAGTGCGGCACCGCGGCCCAGAATGACACCGCCGGGACCCCGGCCTTCACGCACTGGTCCTGCAGCACCCCGGTGATACCGGTGGGCCCCTCGTAGCGGGTCTGTTCGAGACCGAACTGCTCGGCCGCGTCCTTGCTGTAGGCCGAGCCCGTGACCGGCACCGGCCGGGTGTGCGGGGTATCGGCGAGCAGCGCCCCGAGGATCACCACGGTCTGCACGCCGAGCTGATCGATGAATTCCAGCAGGTCCGCGCAGAAGCGCCGCCACCGCATATTCGGTTCGATCCCGCGTAACAGCACCACATCGCGGTCGCTACCGGGCGGGGAGCACACCGACAGGACGGTCGCCGGCCAGACGATCTCCCGGGTGACGCCCTCCACCTGCCGGACCATCGGCCGGTTCACCTGATAGTCGTAATAGTCCTCGGAATCGAGTTCGGCCAGCGGCCGCGCATCCCAGATCAACTCCAGATGCTCCACCGCGCCGCTGGCGGCGTCACCAGCGTCGTTCCAGCCCTCGAAGGCCGCAACGAGCACCGGGTCACGCAGTGCGGGCAGTTCCCGATCCACCGGAGATTCACTCGAGCTCACCCCTGCCAGCCTACGGGGCGGGCCGCCACCGGCGCGCAGTATCGGTCCCGTCGCGCCTGTCGGCGGCGTCACCGGCTGTGGTCGCCCGCACAGGGCAGGAAGCAGGGCGACACCGTAACGGAGGTGCCCACTAGTCTGGAATCCATGTCTGCCTCCCGCTCCGCCGAGTTCGATACCACGTTGCTCGACACTCTCACCAGGCGTGTCGTGATCGGTGACGGCGCGATGGGCACGATGCTGCAGGCCGTGGACCTGACGCTCGACGATTTCCGCGGGCTGGAGGGTTGCAACGAAATCCTCAACGACACCCGCCCCGAGGTGCTGCGACATATCCATCGTGCCTACTTCGAGGCCGGCGCCGATGCCGTGGAGACCAATACCTTCGGCTGTAACCTGCCCAATCTGGCCGACTACGGGATCGCAGACCGGATCCGGGATCTCTCGGAGAAGGGGACCCGGCTGGCCCGCGAGGTCGCCGACGAGATGGGGCCGGGCCCGGACGGCGTGCCGCGGTACGTGCTGGGCTCCATGGGCCCCGGTACCAAACTGCCCACCCTCGGCCACGCGCCGTACGCGGACCTGCGCGACGCCTACACCGAGGCCGCGCTCGGCATGCTCGACGGCGGCGCCGACGCGGTACTGATCGAAACCTGCCAGGATCTGCTCCAGGTCAAGGCCGCCATCACCGGCACCCGTCGGGCGATGGAGCGGGCCGGTCGCCGGATCCCGATCATCACCCACGTCACGGTGGAGACCACCGGCACCATGCTGGTCGGCAGTGAGATCGGCGCGGCGCTGACCGCGCTCGAACCGCTGGGTATAGATCTGATCGGCCTCAACTGCGCGACCGGGCCGGACGAGATGAGCGAACATCTGCGCTACCTGTCCCAGCATGCGCGCATCCCGGTGTCGGTGATGCCCAACGCGGGCCTGCCGGTACTCGGCGCGCACGGCGCCGAGTACCCGCTGACCCCGGAAGAGCTGGCCGCCGCGCTGCGCGGGTTCGTCGCCGACTACGGCCTGGCCCTGGTCGGCGGCTGCTGCGGTACCACCCCGGAACATATCCGCCAGGTGGCCGAGGCGGTCCGTGAGGTCGAGACCGGGCTGGCGCCGATCGGGCAGCGCCGCACGCCCGACCCCGAGCCCAGCATCTCAAGTATGTACACCGCGGTGCCGTTCCGGCAGGACGCGAGCGTGCTGATGATCGGAGAACGCACCAACGCCAACGGTTCGAAGGCGTTCCGGGAGGCGATGCTCGCCCAGGACTGGGCGAAATGCCTGGATATCGCCAAGGACCAGACCCGCGACGGCGCCCATATGCTCGACCTCTGCGTCGACTACGTCGGCCGTGACGGCGCCGCCGATATGTCGGAACTGGCGTCCCGGCTGGCCACCGCCTCCACCCTGCCGATCATGCTCGACTCCACCGAGACGCCGGTGCTGCGCGCGGGCCTGGAACACCTGGGCGGGCGCTGCGCGGTGAACTCGGTGAACTACGAGGACGGTGACGGCCCGGAGTCCCGGTTCCAGCAGACCATGGCCCTGGTCGCCGAACACGGCGCCGCGGTGGTCGCCCTGACCATCGACGAGGAGGGGCAGGCCCGCACCGCCGAGCACAAGGTCGCCATCGCCGAACGACTCATCGGCGACATCACCGGTAACTGGGGTCTGCGGGAGAGCGACATCATCATCGACACCCTCACCTTCACCCTGGGCACCGGGCAGGAGGAGTCGCGCCGCGACGGCCTGGAGACCGTCGAGGCCATCCGGGAACTCAAACGCCGGCACCCCGAGGTGCAGACCACGCTGGGCCTGTCGAATATCTCCTTCGGACTCAACCCCGCCGCACGCCAGGTGCTGAACTCGGTGTTCATGCACGAATGCGTGCAGGCCGGCCTGGACAGCGCCATCGTGCACGCCTCGAAGATCCTGCCGATGAGCCGGATCCCGGACGAGCAGCGCGAAACGGCCCTGGACCTGGTCTACGACCGTCGCCGCGAGGGCTACGACCCGCTGCAGAAACTCATGCAGCTGTTCGAAGGTGTGTCCACGGCCGACTCCCGCGCCTCACGGGCCGACGAACTGGCCGCGCTGCCGCTGTTCGACCGGCTCGAGCGGCGCATCGTCGATGGCGAGCGGGCCGGGATGGAGGCCGATCTCGACGAGGCCATGCGGGAAGTGCCGCCGCTGAAGATCATCAACGAGACCCTGCTGTCGGGGATGAAAACCGTCGGCGAGCTGTTCGGGTCCGGGCAGATGCAGTTGCCGTTCGTGCTGCAGTCGGCCGAGGTCATGAAAGCCGCGGTCGCCCACCTGGAACCACATATGGAGGCCACCGACGACAGCGGTAAGGGCCGCGTCGTCCTCGCCACGGTCAAGGGCGATGTGCACGATATCGGCAAGAACCTGGTGGACATCATCCTGTCCAACAACGGCTACGAGGTGGTGAACCTCGGTATCAAACAACCCATCGCGACCATTCTCGACGCCGCCCTGGACAAGAGGGCCGATGTGATCGGCATGTCCGGGCTCCTGGTGAAATCCACCGTGGTGATGAAGGAGAACCTGCAGGAGCTCAACTCCCGCGGGGTCGCCGACCAGTTCCCGGTGCTGCTCGGCGGGGCCGCGCTCACCCGGTCGTATGTGGAGAACGACCTCACCGACGTCTACGAGGGCGATGTGCACTACGCGCGGGACGCCTTCGAGGGCCTGCGGCTGATGGACGAGATCATGTCGCAGAAACGCGGTGACGGTCCCGATCCGGACAGCCCGGAGGCGGTGGCCGCGCGCGAGAAGGCGGCCGAACGCAAAGCGCGGCACGAGCGCTCCCGCCGGATCGCCGAACAGCGGCGGGCAGCCGAGACGCCGGTCGAGGTACCCGCCCGGTCGGATGTGGCCGCCGACCTGCCGGTCCCGGTGCCGCCGTTCTGGGGCTCCCGGGTGATCAAAGGACTCCCGGTGCACGAGTACTCCGGGTTGCTGGACGAACGGGCGCTGTTCCTCGGCCAGTGGGGGCTGCGCGGCCAGCGCGGCGGCGACGGCCCCAGCTATGAGGAACTGGTGGAATCCGACGGCCGGCCCCGCCTGCGGGCCTGGCTCGACAAGCTCAGTACCGAGGGCGTGCTACAGCACGCCGCGGTGGTGTACGGCTATTTCCCGGCGGTGTCCGAGGGTGACGATGTCGTGGTGCTCACCGAACCGGAACCCGATGCACCGCAACGCCACCGGTTCACCTTCCCGCGCCAGCAGCGGGACCGGTTCCTGTGCGTCGCCGATTTCATCCGCTCGCGTGAGCGTGCCCGCGAGACCGGGCAGGTGGACGTCCTGCCGTTCCAGCTGGTGACCATGGGTCAGCCGATCGCCGATTACGCCAATCAGCTCTTCGCCGATGACAACTACCGGGACTATCTGGAGGTGCACGGCATCGGGGTGCAGCTCACCGAGGCGCTCGCCGAGTACTGGCATCGTCGTATCCGCGAGGAACTCACCCTGGAGGGCCACGCGATCGCCGAGTCCGATCCGGCCGATATCGCCGACTATTTCTCGCTCGGCTACCGCGGCGCCCGGTACTCGTTCGGGTACGGCGCGTGCCCGGATCTCGAGGATCGCGCCAAATTGGTGGACCTGCTCGACGCCGGGCGGCTGGGGGTGACGCTGTCGGAGGAACTGCAGCTGCATCCGGAGCAGTCCACCGACGCGTTCGTTCTGTTGCATCCAGAGGCGAAGTACTTCAATGTCTGACAGCGTGTCCGATAACTCGATGAGTTATCAGACACCGCCCTCTCGGGCGTCCCCGGCTCATGCCCCGGCCGGGGCATGAG
>NZ_JBKOOL010000265.1:0-4791 GCF_046764065.1 Nocardia sp. NPDC002869 | reverse complement strand
CCGCCGGGCCCTGCCGGTTTTCGCGTTGTTCCGGTCAGCCCTTGCGGCCCGGTGCCCTGGTGCCGGACTTGAAGCCCAGCGCACCCGGCTTGGCCTGCGGCGGGGTCGCTCCCGAACCGTTGCCCGCGCTGCCGTTGCCGGAGGCCCCGCCGGTCTCGGTCGTGGCCTTCGGCGCCGATTCGGCGGTGGCCTCCGAAGACGAATCCGCAGTGGTCTCCGAGCCCGATTCCGTGGTGACCTCGGCAGCCGGCGCGGTGGTGGCCTCCGGTGCAGATTCCCGGGTGGCCTCGTCCGGAGCAGGTGCGGTTTCCGCCGCGGTTTCCGCGGTGGGCTCCGGCTCCGGTGCGGGAGCCGGAGCCTTGGCGCCGGGCACTTTGGCGCTCGGACGCTTGAATCCGGACTTCATCGCCAGGCCCTTGGCCGGTTTCGACGGCTTGCTCTCGGCGGGAGCTGCCGCGGTGGCCTGCTCGGCCGCCACCGTGTCCGAGTCGGCCGGGGCCGCCGGTTCGGCCGGGGCGGTTTCGGCCTCCGGCGCGGCGGCCGGAGCCTTGGCGCCGGGGGCCTTCCCGCCCGGACGCTTGAATCCGGACTTCATCGCCAGGCCCTTGGCCGCGACCGTGGGCTTGGTCTCGGTCGGCGCCGCACTCGCGCCGGCCTCCGCAGGCGCTTCGGTAGCCGGTTCGGCGGCCGGAGCGGGCTTCTCGGCGGCGGAAGATTTGGCTCCGGGCGCCTTGGCCGCGCCCTTCATCGCCAGACCTTTACCGCCGGGCGCCTTGGCGGCACCCTTCATGCCCAGACCCTTCACCGGGGGAGCTTCGGGCGCCGCGGTGGCCTCCTCCGCCGCCGGTGGGGTTTCGGCCTTGGCTCCGGGTGCCTTGGCCGCGCCCTTCATCGCCAGGCCCTTACCGCCGGGCGCCTTGGCGGCACCCTTCATACCGAGACCCTTTGCGGCGGGAGCCGCGTCCTTCTCCTCGGTCTCGGCCGTGGGGGCGGCAGCTTTGGCACCAGGGGCCTTTGCGGCGCCCTTCATGCCCAGGCCCTTACCGGGTGCCTTGGCCGGGCCCTTCATGGCGAGTCCGCCACCCTTGGGGGCCGCCTTCTCGGCCGCGGGGGCGGCTTCGGTCTCGGCGACAGGTTCGGGCTCGGGTTCGGGTTCCGGCTCTGGTTCGGCCTTGGGCTCCTGGACCACGGTCAGATTGGCGGTCAGCCGGTCCGGCTGCTGCCGCTCGATCGATTCGAGCATCAGCTGCGCGACGTCCACGACCTCTACGCCCTCGCCCTGGCCGGACTCCTGGCGGGCGGTCACACCGTCGGTGAGCATGACCCGGCAGAACGGGCAGCCGGTGGCGATCTTGGCCGGTGAGGTCGTCAGCGCCTCGTCCACGCGATCGATATTGATCCGTTTGCCCAGCTGCTCTTCCATCCACATGCGGGCGCCGCCGGCACCACAGCACATGGACCGTTCACCGTGCCGGGGCATTTCCACCAGGGTGGATCCGGAAGCGGCCATCAGCTCACGCGGTGCGTTGTAGACCTTGTTGTGCCGGCCGAGGTAGCAGGGGTCGTGGTAGGTGACGTTCTGCGCTACCGGGGCCACCGGGACCAGCTGCTTACCGCGCACCAGCCGGTTCAGCAGCTGGGTGTGGTGCACCACCTCGTAGGTGCCGCCCACCTGCGGGTACTCGTTGTTGAGCGCATTGAAGCAGTGCGCGCAGGTGACGACGATCTTCTTCTTTTCCTGCTCGACGCCCTCGAACACCGAGTTCAGCAGTTCGATGTTCTGCATCGCCAGCTGCTGGAACAGGAATTCGTTACCCGCGCGCCGGGCGGAATCGCCGGTGCAGGTCTCCTCCTGACCGAGGACCATGAATTTCACCCCGGCGGTGGCCAGCAGTTCGGCGACGGCCTTGGTGGTCTTCTTGGCGCGGTCCTCGTAGGCGCCGGCGCAGCCGACCCAGAACAGGTATTCGTAGCCGTCGAAGCTGTCGGCGTCCTGGCCGAAGACCGGGATATCGAAGTCCAGCTCCTTGATCCAGTTGAGCCGGTCCTTGGCGTTCTGGCCCCAGGGGTTGCCCTTGTTCTCCAGGTTCTTGAACAGACCCGCGAGTTCGGACGGGAAGTCCGATTCGATGAGCACCTGGTAGCGGCGCATATCGATGATGTGGTCGACGTGCTCGATATCGACCGGGCACTGCTCCACGCAGGCGCCGCAGGTGGTGCAGCTCCACAGCACCTCCGGGTCGATGATGCCGTTCACCTCGTGGTCGCCGACGAGCGGTCGCTCGGCCTCGGCGCGCGCGGCCTCGGAGACCCGGGCCAGCTTCTTCTCGTCCGGGTTGCCCTCGCCGTCGACCAGGCCGACCTCGTCGCCGCCCATGTCCTTGCTGCCGCCGGCCAGCAGATACGGCGCCTTGGCGCGGCCGTGGTCGCGCAGCGACATGATGAGCAGTTTGGGCGACAGCGGCTTACCGGTGTTCCAGGCGGGGCACTGCGACTGGCAGCGACCGCATTCGGTGCAGGTGGTGAAGTCCAGCCAGCCCTTCCACGAGAAGTCCTCGACCCGGCCGGCGCCGAGAGTGTCGGTGTCCGGGTCGACGTTCTCCATGTCCAGGGCGCGGCCCTTGGACATCATCGGCTTGGCCGCGCCGAGGGCGACGCCGCCGTCGTCCTCGCGCTTGAAATAGATGTTGAAGAAGGCCGAGAACCGGTGCCACGCCACGCCCCAGGTGATATTGCGGCCGACGAAGTAGAGGAAGGCCATACCGGACATCAGCTTCACGAAGGCGAAGATCGACACCATGGTCGGGCTCGCCGGCAGCAGCTTGGCCACCTGCATGGTGAAGAAGTCGGTACCGGCGTGGGCGTGCCCGTAGGTGGCGAGCTTGCCCGCCTTCACGAAGATCATGCCCAGGCCTTCGAGCAGGACGATGGCCTCGATCACGTAGGCGGGTCCGAACGCGGAGCCGCTGAACCGGGAGAGTCGCTCCGGTACCCGCGGATGGTTCAGCTGACGGATGACGATCAGCGCCACGATGCCGACCACAGTTCCGATGCCGAGGATTTCGTCCCACAGGTGATAGATCGCCGTGTTGCCGATCAGCGGCCAGTGGAAGGCCGGGTCGAAGGTCTGGCCATAGGCTTCGAACCAGAGGATCGCGCCGCCCAGGAAGCCGATCATCACGAGCCAGTGCGCCCAGCCCACCGTCCGGAACTTGTTCATCCGGGTGTGCGCCAGGAACTCCACCAGCATCTGCTCGAAACGCGGGAAGAACGGACGCCAGCGGTCGGGGGCGGGCTGGCCCAGCATGATGGCGCGGACGATATCCCGGACGCCGCCGAAGAACGACGCCCAACACAGCAGGCTGAGCGCCGCTCCCAGGGTGCCCAGCGTCACTGTCAGGGCATTCATGTCGCGACCTTTCTTTCGAAGCAACACGAGGTACGAGGAACTGAGCAGTACCCCGTCCGGCTCGTATCGTAACCGCCAGTAAGTTACCCACCGGTAACTAACGGTGTCCACTGTACGATCCGCGTCGGCCCGCGGCGCATCTACCTGGGCTTATCCGCATAGATCGCGCCGTGATCAATGTCACTCTTTTCAGTTGGCTGCCCAAAGCGGAAAAGGGCTGATTAACACCGTAAAGGGCCCGTCCGCGCAGGGCGTGATAAGGCCAGGCTTACTCGTGTTGTTTCTTACGCTTGGGAAACGAATCTCGCCTTTTGACAGTGCATTCGACTACGCTCAGCCCGATCTATCAGGAAGCGTGACATCTCATAACGCTCGGGGAGGAATCAGGGTTCGATCACATCGACCCCCTCGCGTTGAGATGGGACGCCCCACACCCCGATTGGAAATGGATGACACTCCCGAGATCCACTGTGATCGCCGCACTGGTCACCGGCTCGCTCGCTATGGGATTCGGCACAGCCGATGCCGAACCGGCGACCGAGGCTCCGAAAACCATCAACTACGCGGTGCAGTTGAAGGACAAGACCGTCGTGGCGACCATCAACGGCGGATCCTTCTCGGTTGTCGAGAAGGATGTCTCCCCCGAGGAGGCAAACGCGACCGAGCAGGCACCCGGCGTCCCCGCCGGGGAACCGATCGCGGCTGAAACCGAGAAGACCAAGGTCATCGAGATCAAGGACAGCGAAGACAAGCTGGTTGCCTCGCTGCCGCTCGAATTCACCGCCGGGGGCACCGAGATCCCGGTGGTCTCGGAGATCAAGCAGGACGGCGCTGTCCTCGAGATCACGCCCGAGAAGCCGGTCGGCCAGGAAGTCGCGCCGTCGCAAGAGGTTGTGCATCCGGTCGCGAAGCCGATTGCCTCGGTCGCGGAAAACCAGATGGCGATCAATGAGTTCTCCAGCAACTTCGGACTCGCCACCGCTATCGGCGGCTTCATCGGCACCGCTGTCGGCTTCGCCGTGGGCTGCGTAGTGATCCCCGCGCTCGGGTGCCTGCCGGGTGCCGGGATCGGCGGCATCATCGGCACCATCGCGGTGGGCGGTCCGACACTGGTTGCCGCCGGTGTCGAGCTGTTCAACACCATGCAGGCCCCTGCCGGTACCAGCAAGTGGGCCAACGACGGCAAGCCCGTCACTCAGGAGGAGCCCGCTCCCGCCCCCGCTCCCGCGGAGAAGTAGGACTCGCTCACCCGCAACAGCCAAAAGGGGCCGACAGCAGCAAGCTGTCGTCCATAGTCCAGGTTTGGTGGGCCGGACGCACCGCGGACGGCTCGGACATCCCCTCGTACAGGAACACTCGGTTTGCGTCAGCCGCCGCTCGAT
>NZ_JBKOOL010000264.1:0-4895 GCF_046764065.1 Nocardia sp. NPDC002869 | reverse complement strand
CCGGGCCGGAACCACGCCCGGGCACTCGGCGTGTACATGGCGGGAATCGTCACGAATACCGCGCAGATATGGCCGGCACGAGTGAGCGCCAGAAATACGGTCCCATATCGGTGAACACACCGGCACCCTCGGCCGCCAGCATCCGAACGGGCTCCACCACCAGTGACGCCGTGCCGACCACGCCGATGCCCACGGTGAGCAGATTCCTGGCCCAGCGCTCGCCCCGCAGCATTCGCCACGCGATACCGAGAACCACCAGATAGATTGCGGTGCGCAGCAGCCAACCGGCGGTGAGCGCGCCGATATCCGCAACGTCGCCCGCCATGCGCGCGCCGCGGACCGCGGTTTCCGCGATACCGCAGCCCACGGCCGTCACGAGCGCGACGAAGGCGGTCGTGACGGCCGCGGGCCGCCGCGCGAGTGGGCTGCCCGGGCGGGCGAGCGCGGTGTCGTTCATACACCGAACCTGCCCGGTGCCGGCCGCTCCCCGGATCAACCCGCGGTAGCGGCGGCCTCCGGTACCCGGGTACTGCCGCGGGTGCTCCATTCGGTCAGCGCGGCGAAGGCCAGGCCGATGCCCACCCACAGCGTGGTCGATACCGCCAGCGACGCGGCCCGGAACTCCCACAGCAGGGAGGCGGGGAAGTCGGCTCCCACTTCGTCGATCTCGGGCAATACCGTGTAGCCGAGGGTGACGACGAGTACGAAACCCACCACCGCCGCGAGGAGCCGGAGGGATTCGGGTCGCGTCCGCAGCGCTTTCCAGATGGACACACCGGCCGCGACGGCCAGCAGGCCCACCAGCACCGCGGCCACCCAGAGCAGTGTGCGCTCGTTGATCGTTTCCGGGTCACCGACCGCCGGGGGGTTGGCCGGATATTCGAAGAACGGTACGGCCACCACCGCGACCCAGCCGGCCAGGCCGAGTCCGAGCACCAGCCGATGACCGGGTAGCGCGGTGAACCGCCGGGCGTAATGCGCCGCGGTCGCGACGATCGCCCCGAACGCCATCCCGGCCAGCGCGGCGGCCAGGAACTGCCCGAACTTCTGCCAAGGCCTGCTCACCACGGCCTCGTCCCCGTGCACTGTCTCCCCGTGCGTATGTCCGGTGCCGGAATCATGGGCATGCTCCGGCGCGGGCGCCGCGGCCTCCTCGATGGCGATGGCGGCCTCGACCCGGGATTCGCCGACGAAATTACCGACGACACCCGCGAGGAGACCGGCGATCAGACCGGCGAGCAGACCACGGAGCAGCAGGGCACCGAAAGATCCACTCAATGGCACGGGACACCCAGCAGGTGGCGCCCGTCGTGCATCAACTCGTGCAGGAACATTCCGCCGCGTGAGATGGCGCCCTGGTCGAATCCGACCAGGTACAGCGTCAGCAGTGCCAGCAGAACGACGCCGACGGTGACGAGCACGGTCGCTGCTGTATCGGCAGCCCTGCTCGGGACGTGGGTTATGGCCATGATGGATCCTCCTCATCCGGATGCTCGCGTCCGGTTCGCGAGTTGCGCGTAGGTGCGGGTGTCTGACTCTGCCCACCCTTTCCGGCGTGGACATCACAGTGGCGCGACCGCTCCGGGTTCTCACCGGATTACCGCATCACCTTCGCTTTCACTTGAAACTGTGACACCGGCTGTTGCCGGTCGTCAATATGCCCGCGAACGAGCACTGGCCACGCCGCCGGGGCCGGAGGCGTGGCCAGGGTGTGCGGGATGGGTCAGGAAGCGGGCTTACCCGCTACGTCGAGTACGACCTCGAACTCCAGCAGCGAGGCACCGGTGGCGACCGGCTTGTTCTGCTGTCCGGCATGCGCCTCCTTGGCGGGGCCGTCGCGCCACGCCGCGAAGGACTCCTCGGAATCCCACTGGGTGACCACGAAGTACCGATTCTCGCCGGCCGTGGGCCGCAACAATTGGAAGCCGAGGAACCCGGGGGAGTTCTCGACCGCGTGCGCGCGGTGGGCGAACCGCTTCTCCAGCTCGGGTCCCGCGCCCTCGGGGACCTCGATCGCATTGATCTTCACAACAGCCATACCCCTGAGCTTAGGTATCGCGGGGTCCGGGCGGGACAGTGCCGCACGACACAGCAGGGCCACTGCGCGCGCCGCCGGGAGCGTCGCCGCGCCCTGTGGAGGGATGTGAATAAACTCGGCCCGGTGTTGCACGACGAAGGTGGGACCGGGGTTCCGATACTGCTGCTGCACGGATTGATGGGCAGCGCCCGCACCTGGCAGGACCAGGTCCGGTGGCTGCGCGACCACGGGCGGGTGTTCACCTTCGACGCCGCCGGGCACGGGCGCCCCGCCCCGCCCGAACTCACCACCGACGCCCTCGTCGCCGATCTGGCCGACGCCACCGCGCGAATCGACGAGCCGATGATCGTGATCGGGCATTCGATGGGTGGTCTGCACGGATGGGTGTTCGCGGCCACGCATCCGAACCGGGTGGGTGGGCTGGTGGTGGAGGATATGGCAGCCGATTTCACCGGCCGTACCGCCGCCCACTGGGCCGCGATGGTCGAGGCCTGGCCGCAGCCATTCGCGGACGAGGCCGCCTTGGTGGCGCATTTCGGCCCGGTCGCCGGTCGCTACTTCCGCGATTCGTTTCACCGGGGCCCGGACGGTTACCGATTGCATGGCGAGGTGGCCACCTTCCGGGACATCTCGGAGGAGTGGGGGGTCCGGGCGTTCTGGGGGGAGTGGGGCAGGCTCACCGTGCCCACGCTGCTCATCGAGGGTGAACACACCATCACGCCGCCGGGCCAGATGCGCCGGATGGCCGAACTACATCCCGCCGCCGAGCACGTCCTGGTTCCCGACGCCGGTCACCTGGTGCACGATGATCAGCCCGAGCGCTACCGGGCCGAGGTGGCGCGTTTCCTGGCCCGCGTTCTGCGCGGAGTTTCCGGAACCGCCGCCGAGATCTGAGCAACCCTCGGTCGCGGGCGGGCTTCAGCCCTCTCCCGCCAGGGCGAACCGTCCGTCGTCGGTCTGTTCGATCAACCCGTCCACCAGCAGCGAATCCAGTGCGCGGTCGCGCTGACCGGGGTCACGGGTCCAGGCGAGGTCCAGCCGGACGCGTTCCACCGGTGCGTGCGCGGCCCGCAACACGTCGAGCAGCCGCCCGCGTGCCTGCCGGTCGGTGCCCTCGTACTTCTGCGTCCGGCGTGTCGATTCGGCCACCGGCCGGCCCGCCGTGACCCACGCGCAACGCGGCAGCGGGCAGCGGGTGCAGTCCGGGGTCCGCGCGGTGCACACCGTCGCGCCTAGTTCCATCAGGGCCGCCGAGAACACGGCGGCCCGGTCGATCCGGCCGGGCAACAGCGCCTCGGTCTCCCGTAGATCGCGCGCGGCCGGATTACCGGCCTCCCGTCCGTGTACGGCCCGCGCCACCACCCGGCGGACATTGGTGTCCACCACCGGAACACGCTGCCCGTAGGCGAAACAGGCGACCGCCCGCGCGGTGTAGGCGCCGACCCCGGGCAGTCCGAGCAGCACCTCGACATCGTCGGGCACCTGGTCACCGTGCTC
The DNA here is from genome assembly GCF_046764065.1 of Nocardia sp. NPDC002869. NCBI lineage: Bacteria > Bacillati > Actinomycetota > Actinomycetes > Mycobacteriales > Nocardiaceae > Nocardia > Nocardia sp. NPDC002869. Next base: position 1,360 of record NZ_JBKOOL010000264.1, on the reverse strand, counting down.
GGCGGCCAGGACCTGCGCGCATTCGTGCAGGCGCAGGGCACGGCGCGGGTAGCCGAGTTTGCCCCATGCCCGCAGCACGTCGCCCGCGCTCGCCGCCGCCATGGCCGAGGGCACCGGCCAGCGCCGCACCCATTCCCGCCAGATCGGTTCCACCCGCGACACCGGTGTCTGCTGCAGCATGATCTCGCTCATCAGGATCTGCCAGGCGCTCACCCCGGGCCGCCGCCACGGCAGGTCCCGGGCCGTGCGGGCGTACCAGTCGATCAGGGCGTCGGAGTCGATCGCGCCGGGTTCGATCGACACGACACCGCACCCGCCCGAGCCCGGTTTTCCGATACCTGCGCTGCTCACCCGACCCGCTCCGTTCACCTCACCGTGCAGTTTCACCGGTTCGGCGTGAAGGGACGCCGCGCTGTAACGGGACGGAAGCAAAGCGAGCACATCAAATCGTGCAGAATGGACACTATGCCTCAGTCCAACCCGGTAAGTGCCTGGAAGTCGCTGCGCGAAGGAAACGAGCGCTTCGTGAACGGCACGCTGCTGCATCCTAGCCAGGGGGCCGCCGATCGAGCCAAGCTCGTCGCCGGCCAGCATCCGACCGCCGTGCTGTTCGGCTGCGGGGATTCCCGAGTCGCCGCGGAACTGATCTTCGATCAGGGGCTCGGCGATATGTTCGTGGTGCGCACCGCGGGCCACGTCATCGACGCGGCGGTGCTGGGATCGATCGAATACGGCGTCGGTGTGCTCGAGGTACCGCTGATCGTGGTGCTCGGGCACGATAGTTGCGGTGCGGTCAAAGCGACCCTCGAGGCGCTGGACGGCGGCGAGGTGCCCGGTGGATTCATCCGCAGCATCGTCGAGAAGGTCACGCCGTCGATGTTGATCGGGCGCCGCGAAGGGCTCGAATCGGTGGACGAGCTCGAAGCTCGCCACGTGGTGGAGACCAGCCGCCTGCTGATGGAGCGATCGATGATCGTGTCCGAGCGGGTGGAGGCCGGTAAATGCGCGATCGCCTGCGTCACCTACAAATTGGTCGACGGCCGGGCGAAGCTACATCGCGTGGTCGGCAATATCGGGGAGACCGTCTGACCCGTGGCCGGCTGTCGGCGTCACCTTCGGGTGTGCCGTTGACGACCGCTGCCGCCCGCTGCGCTTACCGTTGACACGTGTTGGAACCGACAGGACCGTTACCGCCGGAGATCTACTGGCGGCGTCGTGTGTTCGCCATCGGCGCGCTCGTGGTCGCGCTCGCGGTGGTGATCTGGCTGGCCGTGACCGTCTCCCGGGGCGGTGACGCGCCCGATGCCGCCGCGGCGGCATCGGGCTCCGAGACCACAGAGCCCGTCCCGGGGCCGGTCGC
>NZ_JBKOOL010000263.1:0-4905 GCF_046764065.1 Nocardia sp. NPDC002869 | reverse complement strand
CGCCCGCCCGGCGACCGGGCGTTCAGCCCGCCGAGACCTCGGAACGGTCCTCGCTCCACAGCGTGTGGAACTTGCCCTCGGCGTCGACCCGCTCATAGGTGTGCGCGCCGAAGAAATCGCGCTGGGCCTGGGTGAGCGCGGCGGGCAGCCGGTCGGCCCGCAACGCGTCGTAGTAGGACAGCGAGGAGGCGAATGCCGGCACCGGGATACCGAGCAGTGTGGCGGTCGAGACCACCCGCCGCCAGCTGTCGATCGCCGTCTCGATCGCGTCCCGGAAATACGGCGCCAGGATCAGGCTCGGCAGCGTCGGATCGGTTTCGTAGGCCTCTTTGATCCGGTTCAGGAAGCGGGCCCGGATGATGCAGCCGCCGCGCCAGATGGTGGCCAGATCGCCGGGGGTCAGATTCCAGCCGTATTCGGCGCTGCCGGCGGCGATCTGATCGAACCCCTGGGCGTAGGCCACGACCTTGGACGCGTACAGGGCCTGCCGGATGTCCTCGGTGAACTGCGCGATATCGGTGGGCTTGGCGGCGAGTTCGCCGGCGGCGAGCCCCACGGCCGCCGCGCGCTGCCCCCGCGACCCCGACAGTGCCCGGGCGAATACGGCCTCGGCGATACCGGTCACCGGAACACCCAGGTCGAGCGCGGATTTCACGGTCCAGCGCCCGGTGCCCTTCTGCTCGGCCGCGTCCACGATCACATCGACCAGCGGCTTCCCGGTCTTCGCGTCGACCTGGTTCAGTACCTCGGCGGTGATCTCCACCAGGTAGCTCTCCAGCTCGCCGGAGTTCCACTGGGTGAAGATATCGGCGATCTGCTTCGGATCCAGGTCCAGTGCGGCCCGGAACAGGTGGTACGCCTCGCCGATGAGCTGCATATCGGCGTATTCGATACCGTTGTGCACCATCTTCACGAAATGGCCGGACCCGTCCGGGCCGATATGGGTGCAGCACGGGGTGCCGTCCACCTGGGCGGCGATGGACTCCAGCAGCGGTCCCAGCGATTCGTAGGATTCCGCGGGGCCGCCCGGCATGATGGACGGTCCGTTGAGGGCCCCCTCCTCGCCGCCGGAGATCCCGGCGCCGACGAAGTTGAGGCCGCGGGCCCGGAGTGCGGCCTCGCGCCGGATGGTGTCGGTGTAGAGGGCGTTGCCGCCGTCGATGATGATGTCGCCGGTTTCCATGGCGCCCGCGAGTTCTTCGATCACCGCGTCGGTGGCGTCGCCGGCCTTCACCATGATGAGCACCCGGCGCGGCTTCTCCAGCGCGGCGACGAACTCGGCGATGGTCTCGGTGCGGACGAAATCACCGTCGTCGCCGTGCGCAGCGAGCAGCGCGTCGGTTTTGGCGACGCTGCGATTGTGCAGTGCCACGGTGTAGCCGTGCTTGGCGAAGTTGCGGGCGATATTGCTGCCCATCACCGCCAGGCCGGTGACCCCGATCTGTGCCCGCGCTGCGGAGGAAGCCATGAACCAGCTCTTTCGTTCGACTGTTCCAACATTTCGGCGGGATCCGCCGGGCCGCGATGATCCTGGAGACCGGCCGCGCGCCCGGCGTGTGCCCTCTCTTCTTTCTACCGGGTGGCCCGGTCGAGCCATACGCAGACCCGCCGACAACCGATCCACACGGCCGGGCCGGGCCGGAGAGCGGTGGGGTCGCCGTACCGGAGCATCCCGGCCGCGTGGCCGGCTGTCCTCGTACCGAGCGGCTCCGGAGGTACCCGGACCGAGCAGCGGCCTTCGTATCCGGCCGCGAGACATACCGGCGCACAATGGATGAACCGTAGAAGTCCGGCGGCGATCCGGTGCGCGAATGGGTACACCGGAGGGGTGCGATACAAATTCTTGCTCACGATGCCGGCCGCGGTGCTGGCTGTCGCGGCGTCCCTGTTCACTGTCCAACCCGCCGCGGCGGCCCCGGGGCCGCGGGTCGACGCGGAGAAACCGATCGACGGTCGCGCGATCCTGCTCGAGGTGTATTCACCCGCCATGGATACCGTGGTGACCAATCGGGTCATCCCCGCGCCGGGTGGGGGGCCGGCGCCCACGGTGTACCTGCTGACCGGGATCGGTGGCGGTGCCGACGGTATCTCCTGGTGGGACGATACCGATGTCCGGCAATTCTTCGGGGACAAGAACGTGAATGTGGTGATGCCGATCGGCGGTGCCTATTCGATGTACACCGACTGGCACACCGACGACCCCGTGGTCGGCCGCGCTCGCTGGCAGACCTATCTCACCCGGGAGCTGCCGTCGGTCGTGGACGCCCGGTTCGGCACCACCGGACGCAATGCGATCGCCGGGGTGTCGATGAGCGGCGGGTCCGCCGTGGACCTCGCCATCCAGGCGCCGGACCGCTACGAGGCGGTCGCGTCCTATAGCGGATGTCCGTGGTCTGCCGACGCCGCGGGAATCGCGATGATCAGCGCGCAGGTGGTGCGGGGCGGCGCCGACCCGGGCAAGATGTGGGGTCCGCCGGGGGCCGCGGGCTGGCAGGCCCACGACGCGTTCGCGCACGCCTCCCGCCTGGCCGGAAAGACCGTATACCTGTCCGCGGCGTCGGGTATGCCCGGTGAGATCGACCGGGGCTGGGGGTTCCCGCCGGTCGAAGCCATTGCCGCCGCCTGCACCTCGGCCTTCGCCGACCGCCTGGGGCAACTCGGCCTCGGCGCGGTGCACATCGACCGCCCGGCCGGCGCGCACACCTGGGGTCAGTTCGAATACGACCTGCACGATTCGTGGCCGCATCTGGCGCGGGCCATCGGCGCCTGACCGATGAGCCGTCCGGGCGGTCTCCGTCAGCTGCCGGGCCGGATGGCCGGACCTGCCTCGCTCGTTCTTCCGGTTGTCGCGGGGCGGACGGCATGCCGACATGGCTGGTCGTCCGTCCAGGTGAAAGACTGGCCGGGTACCGCCCGAGGCGGCACGGCACCGGTGGGTGATCCGGCGAAAGGAAGATCATGCGGAAATTCGGTACGGCCGCGGTCACCGCGCTGCTGGCGGCGGCGATTGCCGGGCTGCCCGGCGGGCACGCGGTAGCGGCACCGGGCACCGGCGTCGTCGAATCCGTCGAACCGCTGGCCGCTCCGGCCGTGCTGCCCGGCTCGGTGGGTTCGGAACGCATGCTCTATACGACGACCACGGTCGGCGGAGCGCCGACCGTGGCCAGCGCCGCCGTGTACTTCCCGGCCGGCGCGCCCCCGGCCGGCGGTTGGCCGGTCATCGCCTGGGCGCACGGTACGGTCGGGCTCGGTGATTCCTGCGCCTACAGTGTGGCCGGCCCGGGCGCCGTGGCACGGGATCGGGCGTACCTCGGTAGCTGGCTCGGGCAGGGTTATGCCATCGTCGCCGCCGACTACGCCGGGCTGGGTACCCCCGGCGAGCATCCGTACCTGAACGGGGTGGTGGAGGCGCACAATGTCGTCGACGCGGTCCGGGCCGCGTCGGGGCACTACTCCGCACTGTCGAACACATGGGTCGTGGTCGGGCAGTCGCAGGGTGGGGGAGCCGCGGTCACCACCGCCCGGTACGCCACCGAATTCGGCGGCCCGGAACTGGACTACCGCGGCGCGGTGGCCACCGGCGTCCCCGCCTATATCGAGAACATCCTCGCTCTCATGGGACCGGGCGTACCGCCGGTGAAATTGGGCGCGCACACCACGGGGTACGCGCTGTACCTGCTCAACGGACTGCGCACCACCTACCCCGAGCTGGACATCGAATCCTTGCTCACCGATTCCGGCCGGTACTGGCTGGAACGCGCGCGCACCGAATGCCTGTCCCCGTTCGGTGACGAACTGGTGGCCCACGGTGTGGTGATCGGAGACCTCTTCACCCGGCTGTTGGCCGATCTCCCGGATCTGCGCGGGCTGCTCACCCGCTATCTCGGCCTGCCGGAATCCGGCTACGACAAGCCGCTCTTCCTCGGGCAGGGTCTGCTCGACACCGACGTGATCACCCCGGAGACGCTGCGGTTCGCGGCGGTGCTCGGGGCGAACCGGCAGCCGGTGACGCTGAAGGTGTACCCCACCGATCACGATGGCGCCGTGAACGATTCGCTGGCCGACTCGGTGCCGTTCGTCCGCGACCTGTTCGCCTGAGTTCCGGCCGTCCGACCCCCGGATCCACCCCGCCGGTCAATCGAACTGGCGGACATGGTCTTCCCCCGTTTGACATCGTCGTCGCCGGGAATAGCGGGAGCATAGTGTTCCTCGACCCTTGGGATTGCCATGATCATTGTTCTCGGGCTCGTGATCGCCGTCGCGGCGGTTGCCGCCGGTGTCGCCGGCGTCGCGGCCAATACCAGTGATGTCAATCGGCTGACCAGCGACTTCTCGGTCTTCGATTACCACTTCGCCGGTACCACCGGTGAACTGTTCCTCATCGGCATCATCGTCGGTGTCGTCGGTGGGCTAGGAGTGGGTCTCGTCTCCGCCGGTGCGTGGCGATCCACCCGCCGGGGTCTGGAGACCCGCCGTGAGCTGCGGCAGTCGCGTAAGGAGATCGCCGCCGCCCAGCGGGATCTCGCCAAGACCAAGGACCCGGCGAAGAAGCCCGCGCCCGCCGCTCCGGCGGCTCCGGGCTGGTCGATGAGCAAACTGCTGCGCAAGCCGGACAAGAGCGCCGCGACCGCCAAGTGATCCCTGTCCCTCGCCCGGATATCAAATATCGAATCAGAAAGTCAGTGTCATGATCGTTCTCGGACTTGTTCTGCTCATCGTCGGTTACCTGCTCGGTATCGGCGTGCTCACCACCATCGGCCTCGTCCTGCTCGTGGTCGGCGCGGTACTGGCCATCGCCGGCTCGGTGGGCCGGCCCGTCGGTGGCCGACGGCACTATTACTGACGCCGTCGATCGGCGACTCCATCCAGCGGCCGCGGCGGTGCGGGCGATCCACGTGGATCGCC
>NZ_JBKOOL010000262.1:0-4917 GCF_046764065.1 Nocardia sp. NPDC002869 | reverse complement strand
ACCCCGCGCCGCCGCAGGCGGCGCCAAAAAACTCAGTAGTTGTGGCAGGTGTCGGCGACACCCTGGAGGGTGGTACGGAGTTGGGCGGTCCGGGGGTCGTTCTCGGCCTGCTGGGCCGCTTCGGGGTTCTCGTCGATGTACTGCTGCAGTTCCGCGCGGCGCTGTTCGACCGGCTGATCGAACTTGCTCTGCAGTTGCGCCTTCAGATCGGGATTGTTGTCCAGCATCGACGCCAGTTCCGGAGCCTGGTCGTGCAGCGCGGCCTCGATCTGGGCGAAGGAGCAGTCGCTGGTGATCAGCGGTTCGGCGAAATCCGTCGGTGCCGCGGAGGCGACCGCGGGGCTCAGGAACGCGGTAACCGCGGCGGCGGCGCCCAAGGTGAGGGTGAGCGGGCGGAGCGTGCCGCGAAGCCGGGTCGTCGTGTGTGCCATAGAGTTACTGCCTCCTACCGTATCGTGTCGAGCCAGGGCTCGTGGACTGCCTCAGACCGTATTGTGCCGTCATGGCCGGCCTCTGAGGATTTCTTAAGAGGAGTTTGAGTTTTGGGCGGGTCGCACGATCCGGGCGAGTTCGTCCAGGACTCCGGGATCTTCGATGGTGGACGGTATTTCGTAATTTTCGCCCGCCGTCATCTGGCGGATCGTCTTGCGCAGTATCTTGCCGGAGCGAGTTTTCGGTAGGGCGGGTACCACGACGGCGTCGTACAGGCCGGCGACCGGTCCTATCTGTTTACGGACGCGTTCGCTCAATTCGTCGCGCAACGTTTCGGGGTCGACGACGGCGTCGGCTTTGAGGACGACATAAGCGATGGGCCGTTGCCCTTTGAGTTCGTCGGGCAGCCCGATCACCGCGCATTCGGCGACGGCGTCGTGCCCGGCGACCGCCGCTTCGATACTGCCCGCGGAAAGGCGGTGCCCGGCCATATTGATCACATCGTCGCTGCGGCCGAGGACGAACAGGTAGCCGTCTTCGTCGAAATATCCGGAATCGCCGGTGAGGAAATGGCCGGGATATGCCGAAAGGTATGAGCGTTGATAGCGCTCGTCGTCGTGCCACAGGCCGGTGAGCGCGCCCGGGGGCAGTGGCAGGCCGATGACGATATTGCCCTCGGCGCCCGCGGCCACCGGGTTGCCGGAGGAGTCCAGCACGCGCAACCGGTAGCCGGGCACCGGTACCGAGGCCGAGCCCGGTTTGATCGGCAGCCGCTGCAGCCCGAGCGGATTGGCGCAGATGGGCCAGCCGGTTTCGGTCTGCCACCAGTGGTCCACCACCGGGCAGTCCGTGCGGTCGGCGAGCAGCGTGTCCGCGGCCCACCGGTAGGTGGCGGGATCGAGTCGTTCACCTGCGCAGAAGAGCGAACGGAGCGAACTGAGGTCGTAGTCGCGGGCGAATGCGGCGGCGGGGTCGGCGCGGCGGATGGCCCGCAGGGCGGTCGGCGCGGTGAACAGCGTGTGCACCCGGTGTTCGGCCACCACCCGCCAGAAGGCGCCGGCATCCGGTGTGCCCACCGGTTTGCCCTCGTAGAGCAGGGTCGTGGCGCCGGCCAGCAGCGGCGCGTAGACGATGTAGGAGTGGCCGACCACCCAGCCCACATCGGATGCGGCCCAGATGACCTGCCCAGGCCCGACATCGTAGATATTGCGCATCGACCAGGTCAGCGCGACGGCGTGACCACCGTTGTCGCGGACCACGCCCTTCGGCCTGCCGGTGGTTCCGGAGGTGTACAGCACGTACAGCGGGTCGGTGGCCGCGACGGAAACCGGCGTCGCGGGTTCGGCGTCGCGGACCGCGGCGTCCCAGTCCAGCCACCGCACGGCCGCGTCGACGGCCGGATTCCCGTCGTGGTTGTGCGGTGGGAAGTCCGCACGCTGTTTCACCAGCACGGTCCGTGGCGCGGTGGTCTCGGCCAGTGCGAGGGCCTCGTCGACGATGGGCGGGTAGGCGATGGTCCGGTTCGGTTCCAGCCCCCCTGACGCTGTCACGATCAGGACGGGTTCGGCGTCGTCGAGCCGGGCGGCGAGTTCGGGGGCGGCGAATCCGCCGAACACCACCGAATGCACGGCCCCGATCCGGGCGCAGGCCAGCATCGCGACCACGGCCTCGGGAATCATCGGCAGATAGATCACGACCCGGTCACCGGCGGTCACCCCGAGATCACGCATGACACCGGCGAATTTCGCGACCTCGTCGCGCAGTTCGGCATAGCTGTAGACGCGGGTACGGCCGGTCATCGCCGAGTCGTAGATCAATGCCGCCTGGTCGGCCCGGCCGGCGTCGATATGCCGGTCGAGCGCGTTGTAGCAGGTATTGAGCCGCGCGCCGGGAAACCACCGCGAAGTCCGGCGGTCGGTGTCTAGCGCCTGCTCAGGAGGTACATCCCAATCCACGGCCGAGGCCGCGCGGGTCCAGAACTCGGCGGGATCGACCAAACTGGTCTGATAGACCGGTCGATACTCGTTCCTCGCGCTCACCCGTGCTCCCTAGCCTCGCAGCAATCCTCGCCTCGATAGATCAGCACGATTGTGGCAGACTTCACGCGACCCCCCGTCGGGTGTCGCGACCATGGCTTATGCCTGTAACCGGCTGGTCAATGTGCGTGAACCCGGGCTGAGTACACCAAGAAGTTATTGATCCGTTAGAATCTGATGACACAAATTCGGTCCGTCGTAGACGCAATTTCTCGGCCAGCCGCGACCCACGGGCAGCTCCACCCGTCGAGCCACTATGCGAGTGTGGAGTTCCGCTGATGGAGCATGGCTGGGGCCAGGTTGGAAAGTGAGTGGGAATGCGTGACGCCGCTAGGTCCGGCACGAAGCGCTGGGCGCTGAGTAACTGGGACCTTCGCTGGAAGGTTACGGCCGTGCTGGCTGTGCCGTTGGCGGTCGCGGTCGGACTCGGCGTGTCCAGGATTTCGGCGGAATGGAGCAACGCGAACCGGCTGGGTTCGGCCTCCGAGAACGTCAGTATCGTTCCTTCCGTCCTCGATCTCAGTACGGCCACGTCCGCCACGGCGGGCTCTCAGGTGATCGCCATCGCGCCGGGCCGGTCGATGGTCACCGAGGACAACCTGACCTCCCTGGACCAGGCGATCGCCGCGGCCGAATCCGCGCTCGGCGAACTCGACGATCTGCCGGCCGCGCGCCAGGCGCTCACGGAGATGATCGATCAGGCCAAGGGAGTTCGCGCCGGCGGTATGGCGCCGTCGAATCTGCCGCCGGACAAAGCCGTCCAGGTTCTCGACAAGGCCCGTAACGCGGGTGTCCGGGCCGTGGAGGCCATTCTCGGCGAGATCGGTGACGCATCGATCGACCCGGCGAAACTCCGGCTCGTCGACGCGCTGAACCTGCGGTCCACCATGGTCGGTGAGATCACGGCCGCGGCGGAACTGCTGCGCAACCAGGAATCCGGTGAGCAGGCATACCGCACCGCGACCAATACCGAACGCGCCCTGCTGAACATCCTGAGCCAGCGCTACAACGCCGAGGATCCCGATATCGCGATCCTGCGCCAGGGCATCGACAACCGCGCCGGAATGCTGGAGACCCCCGAGGCCCAGGCCGGTCGGCTGCCCCTGGGCGAGGCCCGGCAATCGCTGCTGGACAGCACCACGACCACCGACAAACTGATCGCCGAGGCCACCTCCTCGATCGACGACGGTGTGCGGAAGATGGCCGACAAGGCGCTGTCCGACGCGGTCGTGTACTCCATCGTGGTGCTGCTGACGATCCTGGCGGCCCTGCTGCTCGCGGTGTTCGTGGCCCGGTCGATGATCGTGCCGCTGCACCGGCTGCGCCTGGCCGCCCTCCGGGTCGCCGAAAGCGATCTGCCCGACGAGGTTGCCCAGCTCCGTACCGGTGCCTCGCCGGAGGAAGTGCCCCTCGAACCGATGCCCATCCGGTCCGAGGAGGAGATCGGTCAGCTCGCGCGCGCGATCGACGATATCCACGGTCAGGCGCTGCGCCTGGCCAGTGATCAGCATCAGATGCGTTCCCAGGTCAACGATATGTTCGAGACCCTGGCACGCCGCAGTAAATCGCTCGTCGACCATCAGCTCAGCCTCATCGAGGCGATGGAGTACGACGAGAAGGACCCGCGCCTGCTGGAGAACCTCTTCCGGCTGGACCACCTCGCCGCGCGTATGCGCCGTAACGGCGACAACCTGCTGATTCTCGCCGGTACCAAGCAGCGTCGCGCCAAATCCGCACCCGTCGAGATCGCCGATGTCCTGCGCGCCGCGATCTCCGAGGTCGAGGACTACGAACGGGTCAAGCTCGGCGCCACCCCGCGCGGTGCGCTGATCGAACCGGCCGCCTCCGATATGGCACACCTGTTCGCCGAGCTCCTGGACAACGCGCTGCGCGCGTCGCCGCCGGAGACGGACGTGAAGTTCACCTTCGCGCAGGCGCACGATCAGGGCCTGCTCATCGAGGTCGCCGACCGCGGTATCGGTATGCCGCCGAGTGAGATGGCCGAGATCAACCGCCGGCTCGAGACCACCGCCGAACCCGGTCCGGACACCGCCCGCCACATGGGTCTGTTCGTGGTGGGCCGGCTCGCGGAACGGCACGGCCTCAACGTGCGGCTGCGGCCGACCTTCGATACCGCGCGCGATCCGGGTGTCACCGTCACCGTGCATGTCCCGATGAGCCTGATCGTCGCCGGGGAGACACAGATCCTGCCGCTGGCGACCGGTTCCGGGCCGCAGGCCGTCGTCCCGAACGACAGCGCGAAGAAAAAACCGGAACCGTCGCCCGACGAGGCCGCCGCGGCCGCGCTGCGCAATGTGCCGGGCGGACCGTCGATGCAGACCCGCGGAATCAGCCGTACCGCCGCCGGGAACATGATGGTGACCGTCGATCCCGGCATGAGCGGACCGCTGCCGGTCGTCGAGCGGCCCAAGCCGCTGGAACGTCCGGC
>NZ_JBKOOL010000261.1:0-4945 GCF_046764065.1 Nocardia sp. NPDC002869 | reverse complement strand
CCCGGACGTATTGTCCGGGCAGCCGGGCGCTGTCCCCTCACCCTCCGGTCGTACCGCCACCGGGCGGACCGGGCGATCGGCAGCTACCTGACCGGCACCTGCGTCGCGTCCGCGGAGCCTTCACCGGCGACTTCGGTGCCGGCGGGCCCCGCCACCGCGGGTTCGGCAGCGTCCGCGCCCGTGGTCTCGGCGGCATCGATGGCCGGGGCCGTCCGGGACTTCCGCCACGCGAAGACGGTGAGCGCGACCGCCACCACGACGATCAACACGTAACCGGTCGTGCGGGGCGCGCCGTCGATATCGAAGTGCTTGAACAGCGTGCGAGAGTTGGTGAGGACCAGCAACCCGCCGACCCCGGTGCCCAGCACGCCCGGGGTGATCCGGCTGACCAGCCAGGCGGCAATCGGTGCGGCGAGCACGCCGCCGAGCGCCAGACCGGCGATGATCAGCAGGTTGTCGAAGAAGTCCGACCCGAGCCCCAGCAGGAAGCCGACGCTGGCGGAGGCCGAGACGATGAACTCCGAGGCACTCACCGAACCGATCACCGTGCGTGGCGCGGACCGTCCGGTGGTCAGCAGGGTGCTGGTCGTGACCGGCCCCCAGCCGCCGCCACCGCTGGCGTCGATGAAACCACCGAACAGGCCGAGCGGAGTCAGGAATTTCGCGGAGTGCGCGGTCTTCTCCGAGGCGGCGAATTCCACCGGCGGTCGCGACGAGAACCGGACGACCAGGAAGACACCGATCGCGAGGAGGATGCCGGCGGTGATCGGCGCGGCCGATTCGGTGGAGATCCGCGACAGCACGGTCGCGCCGAGGAAGGCGCCGACACCGCCGGGCACACCCAGCCGTAGGACGACCTTCCAGTCGATATTGCCGAACCGCCAGTGCGATGCCCCGGAGGCCAGAGTGGTGGCGACCTCGGCGAAGTGGACCGCCGCGCTCGCATGCGCGGCACCCGTGCCGCTGAGGACGAGCAGCGTCGTCGCGGTGACGCCGAAGGCCATCCCGAGCGTGCCGTCGACGATCTGCGCGCCGATACCCACAAGGGTGAAAACCAATAACTTGATCATGACGGTGTGCTCCCCGAACCTGGACCGGAGATCCGAGGGTACGACGTGGTCACGCGGTTGACACGGGTTGCGATCACCGTGAACGCAATACTGCCGGCCTGCCCTGTCGGCAGCCGCCACGGCGCCCTCGGGGGCGCGGAAATGAAGGCGACACCGCGGCATCCCTGGGGCACACTGGCCGCCGTGAGCGACCGCACCTTCCGTCAGATGATCCTGCGCGAACGGCCGGCCGCCGAAATCACCGCCGGTACTTTTGCCGAAAAGGCTAGCGCCTTCCCGGTATTGGAGAACGGCGAGGCCCTCGTACAGGTGGAGTGGCTCGGCATCGACGCCACCCAGCGCACCTGGCTCAACCCCGCGACGACGTATACGACGCCGGTCGGCGTGGGCGAGGTGATGCGCGGGAGCGGGGTGGGGCGGGTGGTCGCCTCCCGTGACCCGGCTACGGCGCCGGCCCCGCCAACTACATGCAGTTGGCCTTCCGCCGTGCCCGTATGGAGGGTTTCATCTTCTACGACCACCACGCCGATTTTCCGTCCGCCCTGGCCCGGCTCGCGGGCTGGGTCGCGGCGGGCGAGCTGGTCTGGGCCGAGGATGTCGTCGACGGTCTCGGCAACGCCCCGGCGGCCCTGCAGCGCCTCTTCGACGGGTCCAACCTCGGTAAACAGCTCGTCCGCGTCCGGTCGGCAGACCCCGAGGCCGGCTGAGACCAGCGCGTCGCGCACCGGGGGTCCCGGGCCGCCCCACGGCACCCGGGACCCGGGACCCGGCGCCGGACGGAAGAACTCAGTGCTGCGACTGCGGGCGCCGGATGATCGCCCCGGACCCGACCCCGCCGAGCAGCGAAATGATGCACAACCCCGCGATCAGGTTGATCACGGCCGTGGCGATCTTGGCGTCCACCCCGGCGACCAGGGTGAACGGCACCAGCGTCGCCAGCGCGGTGACCAGTCCGGTGATCCAGTAGAAGAACTGCATCGGGCTCGGCATCAGGGCGAGCAGCAGGTTCAGCAGACCGGTCGCGGCGATCGCGGCGGCCCCACCGGCCACGGCGTACGAGGTGGTCGAGACCGTGCCGTAGGCTCCCTCGCCCTCCGGTGAGAGGACCGCGATGTTCAGGATGCCGCGCACCAGCATGATCAGCACCACGATCACCAGCGCGACGACGATGGCCGTGCCGACACCGCCTGCCCACAGCCGTCCGACATTGATCTTCGGTTCGTTGGACCGCTCGGTCGACCGCTCGGGCTGGTCCGGCTGGTACCCGTATTCGACCTGGTGCCCGTACTCCGGCTCCGTCGAGTAACCCTGCTGCTGGGGATAGCCCTGCTGCGGGTAGGCCTGCGTCCGAGGGTAACCCTGGCGGTGAGGGTCCTGGCGCCCGTAATTGTGCGGCGGTTCCGTCATAGGGGGAAAGTACCCCGCATGAGCTCCGCGACCCACCCGAATCGGTAAGCGCATGTCGCGTTCCGGACCCGCTGCGTCCATGCGCGCGAGCGCGGGCGGCAGCCGCCGGGCGGGCGGCGCACCGTACGGACGGCAGTACGTCGGCCTCCTCGCCGAATCTCACTACGAGGCCGGGAGCAAGCGATTCACCGACGAAGCCCGGTCACGGCGTGACCGGGCTTCGCGGGGTCGAAACGACTTCGTACTAGGCGACCTGAGAGACCCCGGAGCAGTTCACCGTTTGCGGCACCAGACCCGAGTTGACCACCGTGAAATCGGTGCGAACGGCACCCGCACCGGTGAACGGGCTGAAGTACATTGTGCTGCCGTTACCGATCACGAAGCCCACAGACCCCCGCTGCGTTTCCGATCCCGACGCACCGGTGGTCAGATTGGTCCAGTTGAGGGTGACCTGCGTGTCGTATCCGCCCCAGGCGCTGCCACCGGCATGAATGGTGTAGTTCGCCCGACCGGGCGACTGGTACTGTCCGCCGACCACCTGGCCGGAATAGGGGAAGTCCGCGATAAAGGGACTCATACCCTGGCAGGTTGTCACCGTCCAATTATCGGCGGCCGACGCCGTCCCGGTCCCCGCGAATGTCAATGCCCCCAGTGCCGTGGCCGCGGCAGCAAATCTACCGATCTTGTTCATCTTCGCAACGTTGTTCCGCGAGAACATCTGCTGTTGACTTCCTCTCGAGGTTATTCGGGAAACCGAACATTACCCGCTACCCGTTACATTCCCGGCTCCGAGAATATTTGCACCGCCGCCTCTCCGGGTCTGTTCGGCCCCGCAAGGTAGAAGCATGCGTGCGCGAAAACCGCTCCGCTCACTCGGCAAGGCAGTCGTTCGCCCAGCTCTCGGTGCGAACCGAGAAACCTCCACGGCCGATCTCGGACAGGGCGTCCGACCTGCTGTATCGCACTGTCCAGTGCGGCCGGAATCCACACTCGGCGGAACTCGGATACCTCTGCCGCTGATTGCAACCGCGCAGCAAATCCGCGGAACGACCGTCTCGCCGATCCACACGACCCCTTGCTCCGCGGGGGCTGTGGATAGTGACAGGGCTCATAGGCGGGCAAAGTGGCGTTTCGGCTGTTTCGCGAAGGCAGGGCCGGTGATTGCATGCACTCGCCGGTTATCGGAATGGAATTGCCGTCGTCGTAATAAACCGCCACCCTGTCGAACTCGGAAGCGCGATAGCCGGCACAGGCGCTGCGGCGCACTCGAACGGCATCCGTCCGGATGTCGGGCCGCGACCATGCTCTTCGGCCTCGCAGCACCGGGGTGAGACCGGGGCAGCCGGTCAGGGCTCCGGCCACAGAACCGCCAGGGCTATCACCGCCAGGTGGCAGGCCCACCGCCACTACGAACCCAAGCGCGATCACGGCCGCCTCACGGCCTTTCGAGGGGTCATCGCCATCACCCCGATACCGGGTGGTGACGAGAAGCCTTATCGAGGGCCGGGCGGCGCTCGCACGCCTGCCCGAGGTGATACGCCGGTTGTACGGCGCGCTGCATGAAGCGACCGATACCGCGCCGATCTACACGATGCTCGCGCAGGCGTGGGCGGCAGCCGACCGCTCAACGCTCCAGTACAACTTGGCGGGATTCGGCCCGACCGTGCCGGATAGGCTGGATCAGGCCGCCGAGCGCGGCACAGACCCGCTGTACCGCCCGCAAGCCCTCATCAAACGCGCTCGGCGCCTTATGTATCTGAACCAACATGCAGTTGGGCTCGACCTCCGGGACACCGGGCGGTACCGGGTACACGGGCGGCATCTGATACCTACCAGCCTCGGACACCCTGTCCGACCTGCGGCGCAACAGTGCCCCCAGTGGGACTCGAACCCACACTTGGCGGATTTTAAGGTCGGCAAGCTGAATAATTGCAGGTCACGGCATCGTTGGTAGATGTGGGCGAATCGTCGTGACCTGGGAAAAACCCCGCTGGCAACGTTGGCGGGGTTTGTCGTGTGCGTATCTACTGCGGACCGATTGCGGACTGCTGGGCCAGGTGACTTCCCTTCCCCTGCTTCCTCATACTGGCCATCCCTGAGCTGAGGGAGGTCGTGTCAAGGGCGCTCTTTCCCTTGACTCGGCCGAGTGAGGTCAGACAATCGGGCCATGAGGAGGCAGGGATTACGCAACCAGCCCAGTCCCCACGGACGGAAGTCGACCATCAGATTCGTTCAGCAATTCATCCGCGCAGGTCAGATCGGTGTCGAACTTCCTACGACCGGGCCACAGCCAGGCCCCACGAGCGATTGCCGGCCGATTCGTGCTCGGGCTGCGGGAGACCAAGTCGGGTACGGCTCTCGTCGTGCCCACACTTCTCGGTTATCGAAAATCAACCATCTCGGGTCGGAAGCGGTGGCGCCTACGTGCCGCCGACGCACCGGTGCGCCGGTCCCGCCGAGCTTGCGAG
>NZ_JBKOOL010000260.1:0-5118 GCF_046764065.1 Nocardia sp. NPDC002869 | reverse complement strand
CTCCCGGAAGGGCTGCTGCTGGATCGGTTCGATGCCGCGGCCGCGGCGTACCCGGAGCGAGTGGCTGTCTCGTTCGAGGGGACAAGTCTGTCCTACGGCGAGTTCGCCGGTCGGGTGAACCGGCTGGCGCGGCATCTGATCGCGCAGGGTGTCGGTCCCGAGACGCTGGTGGGTCTCCTGGTGACGCGGTCGCTGGATCTGGTTGTCGGGATGTATGCGGTGGTCGCGGCCGGTGGTGCCTACGTGCCGTTGGATCCCGCGCATCCGGCGGAGCGGATCGGCTACATTCTCGATACCGCGGCACCGTTGTGTGTGCTGACCACAACTGTTGATGCGGTGGCAGTGCCGGAGGACACCGGTGTGCCGGTGCTCGAGTTGGACACCCTCGAGACCGGTGGTTACGACTCGGCGCAGGTGACCGATGCCGATCGGTCGGCGCCGGTGCGGTCGTCGAATACGGCGTATGTGATCTTCACGTCGGGTTCGACGGGTCGTCCGAAGGGTGTGGCCGTCTCGCATTCGGCGATCGTGAATCAGGTCGCGTGGATGTTGTCGCAGTATCCGCTGGGCGCGGACGATGTGTATCTGCAGAAGACGGCGACGACGTTCGATGTGTCTTTGTGGGGTTATTTCCTGCCGTTGGCGGCGGGTGCGCATTTGGTGGTGGCGGCTCCGGATGGTCATCGGGATCCGGCTTACCTGGCGGAGGTCATTGCCGAGCAAGAGGTCACGGTCACCGATTTCGTGCCGTCGATGCTGGGTGTGTTCGCCGCCCATACGCCTGCTGGTTCGATTCCGTCGCTCGAGCATGTGTTCGTGATCGGTGAGGCGTTGCCGCCGGAGACGGTGACGGCGATGCACGCGATTTCGGATGCGGCTGTGCACAACTTGTATGGTCCGACCGAGGCCGCGGTGTCGATCACGTATTGGCAGGCCACCGGTCAGGAAACCACTAGTGTGCCGATCGGTGTGCCGCAGTGGAACAGCCGTGTCTATGTGCTGGATTCGCGGTTGCGGCCGGTCCCTGCCGGTGTCACGGGTGAGTTGTATCTCGCGGGTGATCAGCTGGCGCGGGGTTATGTGACCCGTCCGGATCTGTCGTCGGATCGTTTTGTGGCGAGCCCGTTCGATGCGGGTCGGCGGATGTACCGGACCGGTGACCTGGTGCGGTGGCGGCGTATCGAGGGGGACTCGGGTGCGCAGCCGGTGCTGGAGTATTTGGGTCGTACCGATTTCCAGGTGAAGTTCCGTGGTCAGCGCATCGAGCTCGGGGAGATCGAATCGGCTCTGCTGGCGCACCCCGCAGTGAGCCAGGCGGTCGTGACGGTCGCGGCGTCCGATCTGGGTGAGCAGCTCGTCGGCTACGTGGTTCCCGCTCCGGGCGCGCAGATCGTGTCGGCTGCCCTGCTCGACGATCTGCGTGATGTGCTGCCGGTGTACATGATCCCGGCCGTGGTCATGGAGTTGGACGCGTTCCCGTTGAACACGTCCGGCAAGCTGGATCGTAAGGCCCTGCCGGCGCCGGTGTTCGAGACGCGCGAATTCCGGGCTGTGTCGACTCCGATCGAGGAGATCGTGGCGGGTGTGTTCGCCGACGTTCTCGGTGTGCAGCGGATCGGTGCCGATGATGATTTCTTCGCCCTGGGTGGTAACTCGCTGATCGCGACCCAGGTCGCGGCCCGCCTCGGTGCTGCGCTGGATACCACCGTGCCGGTGCGGATGCTGTTCGAGACACCGACCGTGGCGGCGTTGGCTGTGCGGGTGGAACAGGCCGGTGCGAGTGGTCGCGTGGCGTTGACGCCGCGGGAGCGCCCGATCCAGATCCTGCCCACAGGCGAGGTCGTGGAGCAGGTGCCGTTGTCCCTGGCGCAGCAGCGGATGTGGTTCCTCAACCGGTACGACACCGAATCGGCGGTCAACAACATTCCGATCGCGATCCGGATGTCCGGCTATCTCGACATCGCAGCCCTGCAGGTTGCTTTCATCGATGTGATCGACCGGCACGAATCGTTGCGGACCGTGTTCCCGCAGAAGGGCCGGGCACCGGTCCAGGTGATCCTGGACGCGGCTCAGGTGGTACCGGACCTGACTCCGTACCTGATCCGCGAGGACAGGCTCATCGATCATCTGATCGATCTGGTGACCATGGCCTTCGACGTCACCGTCGAGGTACCGCTGCATGCTCGGCTCTTCGAGATCAGCGAGAACGAATACGTACTCGGCATGGTGGTGCACCATATCTCCGCCGACGGTTGGTCGATGGGCCCGCTGGCACGAGATGTGATGGCCGCCTACGCGGCACGCGTCAGCTGGGAACCCCCGGCGTGGGCGAGCCTTCCGGTGCAGTACGCGGATTACGCGCTGTGGCAGCGTGAGGTGCTGGGTTCGGAGGACGATCCGAATTCGCTCATCTCCGAACAGGTGCGGTACTGGAAGGAGAAACTGGCCGGCCTCCCGGACGAGCTGGTGCTTCCGGCGGACCGACCTCGCGCAGCCGTTTCGTCCTCCTCGGGTGGCGTTCATTCGTTCGAGATCAGCCCGGAGACCCGCCGCCGGATCGTGGATCTGGGCTGGCGACACAATGCTTCACCGTTCATGGTCGTGCACAGTGCGCTGGCCGTATTCCTGGCGAGGATCACCGGAGAATCCGATATCGGTGTCGGTACTCCGGTAGCCGGCCGTGGTGATGCGGCACTGGAGAACCTGGTCGGCATGTTCGTCAACACATTGGTGTTGCGGACCCCGGTTCGCAGCGATATGTCCTTCACCGAATTACTCGCAGAAGTCCGGAATACTGATCTGCAAGCATTCGCCCATGCGGATGTGCCGTTCGAGCGGCTGGTGGAGGTGCTGAATCCGGCACGTTCACAGGCGCGCCACCCGATTTTCCAGGTTGCTCTGTCATTCGAGAATCTGCCGGACCGGCATTTCGAACTGCCGGATCTGCGGGTCGCTCCGGTCGAATTCGAGACCAGCCTGGAAAAGTTCGATCTCTCGTTCAATTTCCGGGGGACCGGCGACACCGCGGACGCCGTTATGCAGGGCGCACTCTCGTATTCCCGGGATCTGTTCGATCACTCCACGATCGAAGCGTTCGCTGATCGGTTCGTGCGGTTGCTGGAGGAGGTCCTGGCCGCGCCGGAGACGGCGGTCGGTGATCTGGAGATCCTGGCGCCGGTCGAGCGCACGAAGATGCTGGCGGAGTGGAATGCCACCGAGCATGCGCTCCCGGAAGGGCTGCTGCTGGATCGGTTCGATGCCGCGGCCGCGGCGTACCCGGAGCGAGTGGCTGTCTCGTTCGAGGGGACAAGTCTGTCCTATGGCGAGTTCGCGGGTCGGGTGAACCGGTTGGCGCGGCATCTGATTGCGCAGGGTGTGGGCCCGGAGACGTTGGTCGGGTTGCTGGTTTCGCGGTCGATCGATCTCGTGGTCGGCATGTATGCCGTTGTCGCGGCCGGTGGTGCGTATGTGCCGTTGGATCCGGCGCATCCGGTGGAGCGGATCGGTTACATTCTCGATACCGCGTCGCCGTTGTGTGTGCTGACCTCCACGGCCGACGCCGGTGCGGTGCCCGAGGGTGCGGGTGTGCCGGTGCTGGAGTTGGACACCCTCGAGACCGGTGGTTACGACTCGGCGCAGGTGACCGATGCCGATCGGTTGGCGCCGGTGCGGCCGTCGAACACCGCGTATGTGATCTTCACGTCGGGTTCGACGGGTCGTCCGAAGGGTGTGGCGGTTCCGCATTCGGCGATCGGTAATCAGGTCGCGTGGATGTTGTCGCAGTACCCGCTGGGCGCGGACGATGTGTATCTGCAGAAGACGGCGACGACGTTCGATGTGTCTTTGTGGGGTTATTTCCTGCCGTTGGCGGCGGGTGCGCATCTGGTGGTGGCGACTCCGGACGGTCATCGCGATCCCGAATATTTGGCGCGCACGATCGCCGAGCAGCAGGTCACGGTGACCGATTTCGTGCCGTCGATGCTGGGTGTGTTCGCCGCGCATACTGCGGCGGGTTCGATTCCGTCGCTCGAGCATGTGTTCGTGATCGGTGAGGCGTTGCCGCCGGAGACGGTGACGGCGATGCATGCGATTTCTGATGCGGCTGTGCACAATTTGTATGGTCCGACCGAGGCCGCGGTGTCGATCACCTATTGGCAGGCCACCGGTGCGGAGTCGGGCAGTGTGCCGATCGGTGTGCCGCAGTGGAACAGCCGTGTCTATGTGTTGGATTCGCGGTTGCGGCCGGTCCCTGCCGGTGTCACAGGTGAGCTGTATCTTGCGGGTGATCAGTTGGCTCTCGGGTATGTGACCCGACCCGACCTGTCGTCGGATCGTTTTGTGGCGAGTCCGTTCGACGCCGGTCAGCGGATGTACCGCACGGGCGACCTGGTCCGATGGACTCATGTGATCGGCGATTCGCCGACCGAGGGCTGGACCGAATCGTTGCCGGTGCTCGAATACCTGGGTCGTACCGATTTCCAGGTGAAGTTCCGTGGTCAGCGCATCGAGCTGGGCGAGATCGAGTCGGCTCTGCTGGCGCAGCCGGCGGTGAGCCAGGCCGTGGTGACGGTCGCGGCGTCCGAGCTCGGTGAGCAGCTGGTCGCCTATGTCGTGCCCGCACCCGGCGAGCAGATCGTCTCCGGTGTGTTGCTGGAGTCGCTGCGGGATGTGCTGCCCGTCTACATGATCCCGGCAGTGGTCATGGAACTCGATGCGTTCCCGTTGAACACTTCGGGGAAGCTGGATCGTAAGGCTCTGCCGGCTGCGGTGTTCGAGACGCGGGAGTTCCGGGCTGCGTCGACGCCGATCGAGGAGATCGTGGCGGGTGTGTTCGCCGACGTTCTCGGTGTCGAGCGGATCGGTGCCGATGATGACTTCTTCGCCCTGGGCGGTAACTCGCTGATCGCGACCCAGGTCGCGGCCCGCCTGAGTGCGGCGCTGGACGTGCAGGTGCCGGTGCGGATGCTGTTCGAGGCCTCCACGGTGGCCGCGCTGGCTGCCGCCGCGGAATCGGCCACCGGGCGTGGCGATCTGCCGGTGCTGGCGCCGCGGGAGCGGCCGGAGCGGGTGCCGTTGTCGCTGGCGCAGCAGCGGATGTGGTTCCTGAACCGGTTCGAC
>NZ_JBKOOL010000259.1:0-5126 GCF_046764065.1 Nocardia sp. NPDC002869 | reverse complement strand
ATTCGCCGCGGCCTGCCGGCCGCGCTCGGTGAGGCGGACGGCGATCTCACGGCCCTGTCCGGGCCGGCGCTCCACGAGTTCCCGTCGCAGCAGGGTGTCGATCATGCGCGCCGCCGCCGACTGGCTCGATCCGACCCGGCGGCCCAGGTCGGTGCCGCTCAGTCCGGGCGAGCCGGCCAGCACCACCAGCGCCGCGGCCGCGCTGGTTCCGACGCCGGTGTCGTCGGCCACCCGCTCGAGCATCAGGTCGGTGACCGCCAGGGCGGCGGCGCCCAACAGGTTCGCGGTCCGGCTATCATGCATGACTCATGCATAACATGCGGGGCATGGCCGAGTCCACTCTTATCCGGTCCCGGGCCGGGAAATGGGAACCGCCGCCCCCGTTATCGCCGAATGGGGCGGCGGAGTCTCAGGCCGCGCGGACGGCGCGGACGGGCTCCCAGCGGTACACCTCGCTGCGCGCCCCGTGATAGAGCGCGAGATCCACCGCGTCCAGCATCGCCTGCCGCGGACCCGGCCGGCCCAGCTGGGTGGCCGATACCGCCAGGCGGAGTACGCCGCCCCGCCGCGCGGTGCGCGCGGCGCCCAGCACCAGCGCGCGGCACCACCAGGGTTCGGCGCGGAACCCCTCCCCGATGCCGTACACCCGCGCCTTCTGCACCGAATTGCGTTCCAGGTCGTGGATACCGGTCAACCCGAGCGAGAGCCGGAAACCGAGCTCGGGCAGCGCCGCGGTCGCACCGGCGGACACATCCCAGCGAGGCGCGGCGAACAGGCGGGTGCGCAGGCCGACCTGCTCCATGGCCCGGTCGGCGGCGGTCAGCCGTAGCAGCGCCTCGTGTCTGGGTAGCGTCGAAAACTCGGCCCGGCGCCGTTTGGTCGCGGCCTGGTCGTAGCCGTGCAGCACCACGGCGTCCCCACGACCGCGACGGCCGCGCAACCAGGCCTGGGTGGTGGGGTCGTCGGTGAGCCGGTACCCGCCCTTCAGCCGCGGTGCCACCAGCAGCGACAATCGCACCCCTCGCTGGTCCATCTCCTCGGCGAAGCCGATTGCCGCGTCCCGGGTGGCTTCCCGGACGCCCGAGACCGAAACGAGCAGCTCAGCGTTCATGTACCGACAATGGCAGCCGCAGGTGTCCGTGGCGTGCAGTGCGGATGACCTGCGCATGCAGGCCCGGTGACCGGCCCGTGGAGCGGATATGGCCGGGCGGCGAACATCGGGACACGATCCGGTCGCCGCCCGGCGGGCCTACTTCTCCCCGAGACCGACGGTGTCCAGCACCCAGGCGTACTCGAAGGCGACCTCGCGCCATTTCTCGTACCGCCCGCTGACCCCGCCGTGCCCGGCGCTCATCTCCGTTTTGAGCAGCAGCGGCGAATCACCGGTCTTGGTGGCGCGCAGTTTCGCGACCCATTTCGCCGGTTCCACATACAGCACCCGGGTGTCGTTGATGCTGGTGATCGCGAGGATGGCCGGATAGTCCTTGGCCGCGACGTTCTCGTAGGGCGAATACGACTTCATGTATTCGTAGACGTCCTTGTCGGCCAGCGGATTTCCCCACTCGTCCCATTCGATCACCGTCAACGGCAACGAGGGATCGAGAATCGAGGTGAGCGGATCGACGAACGGCACATTGGCCAGTACCCCGGCGAACAGTTCCGGCGCGATATTGGCGACCGCGCCCACCAGCAGCCCGCCCGCGCTGCCACCATCGGCGATCATCCGATCCGGCGCGGTAGTGCCGTTGTCGACGAGATGCTGTGCGCAGGAGACGAAGTCGGTGAAGGTGTTCTTCTTGGTGAGTGTTTTGCCGTTCTCGTACCAGAGCCGGCCCATCTCGCCGCCGCCGCGCACATGCGCGATCGCGAAGACCATGCCGCGATCGAGCAGCGACAGCCGCGACACCGAGAAACCCGGATCCATGCTCGCCTCGTAGGAGCCGTAACCGTAGAGCAGCAACGGTTTCGGACCGGCGACACGATCGGTATCGCGCCGGGCGACGATCGAGATCGGAATCCGGGTGCCATCCGCGGCCACCGCCCAATCACGGTGCTGCACATAATCGTTCGCCTCGTAACCGCCGAGTACCGGCTGCTCTTTGCGCAGCAGCAGCGCCCCGGTCTCCACCACATAGTCGAAGACCTGGGTGGGCGTGATGAACGAGGTGAGCCCGAGCCGCAGCGTGGGCTGCTCCCATTCCGGGCAGGAACCGAGCCCGGCACTGTAGAGCTCCAGCTCGAATTCCAGCGCGCGCAGTTCGCCGTAGCCGTCCGCGGTCAGCGGCCACACCGCCACCCGGGGCAGCGCCTCGCGGCGATAGCTGAGCACCAGCTGCCCGGCGAAGGCGTCGATATCCTCGAGCCGCACGTCGTCGCGGTGCCCGATGAGGGTGCGCAGCCGGGACGGGTCGTCGGCCGGAGCATCGGCCAGGACGAAGTTCTCCGCTTTCACCCCGTCCACGACATCGTTGTGCAGGATCAGGAACCGGTCCTCACCCGCCACCACCGCGTGCTCCGCCGAATACTCGACCCCTTCGCGACGGGGCAGCAGCACCCGGAACTCACCGGTCGGATCATCCGATTCCAGCACCCGGCCCTCGGTGGTGATCTTGGACCCCACCCAGATCATCAGATACTTCTCCGACCGGGTGGCGCCGACACTCACCCAGTAGCGCTCGTCCGGCTCGTGGAACACCCGCACATCCGCTGCGGACGTGTCGCCGAGCCGGTGCCGCCACACAGTATCGGGCCGCCAGGATTCGTCGACGGTCTGGTAGAAGACGTGGCTACCGTCCAGCGACCAGGTGGCCCCGGGCGCGGTCCGCGGGATCTCGTCGCCGAGCAGCTCCCCGGTCCGCAGATCCATGAATCGCAAGGTGTAGCGCTCGTCGCCGGCGGTGTCCACCGAGAACGCCAGCAGATTCCCATCGTGGCTCACCGAGAACGCGCCGAGTGCGAAGAAATCGTGCCCTTCGGCCAGCACATTGCTGTCCAGCAGGACCTGTTCGCCGGGAATCTCGGTCCCGGCTTCGAGCTGCGGCGGAGTCCAGGCGTCGATCCCGGCGGCGTTCGCGTCGATCGGGCACCGGCAGTGCACGCCGTACTGTTTGCCCTCGTAGCTGCGCGAGTAGTACCAATGCTCACCGAGCCTGGTCGGCACCGACAGATCGGTTTCCTGGGTGCGGTTCTTGATCTCGTCGAAGATCTTCTCGCGCAGGGGTGCGAGATGCGCCGTCCGGGCCTCCGTATAGGCGTTCTCGGCCTCGAGGTGGGCGATGACCTCCGGATCCTCTTTGTCCCGCAGCCATTCGTATTCGTCGACGAACCGGTCGCCGTGGTGTACCCGCTCGAACGGAACCGTCTTCGCCGTGGGCGCGACCGCCGCGGCCGCCGCGTCGGTTACCGGACTACCACTGTCAGCCATGGCCACCACCGTAGCGGCCCGCCCGCAGCCGCCGGCGAAGACCGCATCCGGCGGGTAGCGGCCGAAAGGATCAGGCGCCGATCGCGGGGCCGATGGTCGGCCAGGACGCCTTCAGATGGTCGTTCCAGTACGACCACGAATGGGTACCGACCGGGCTGTAGTCGACCCGTAGCGGCAGCCCGGCTGCCCGCGCCTTGTGCTCGAACGAGATCACGCAGGCATCGACCGCGAATTCGATCGGTCCGCCGAACACGATGTTCTCCGGCAGCTGCGGTTTCAGTTCCAGTTCGTGCGGTCCGGGCAGGCCGGTACCGGTCGACAGGAACAGCGTCTTGCCGCGCAACCGGTCCAGCATGAGCGCCGGATCATGGGCCGCCCAGTCCGGGCTGCCCCCGGGTCCCCACATATTGTTCGGGTTGCCGCCCCTGGTCATGATGGAGAACTGCACCGCGCCGGCCGCCGTCGCGGTATCCGGGCAGGCGCTGTACCCGGCGACCGCGGTGTAGAGCTGTGGTTGCCGGGCCGCGAGGATGTAGGCGGCGTGCCCGCCCATGGACAGGCCACCGATCGCGTTCTGCCCGTCACCGGCGAAATTGCTGTCGATGATCGGCGGCAGTTCCCGGGTCAGGAATGTCTCCCACCGATAGCGGCCCAGGACCGGATCGTCGTGCTGCCAGTCGGTGAAATAGCTGGCCTTGCCGCCGACCGGGAGCACGACGTTGACGTTCTTGCCGAGGAAGAACCGTTCGGCCTCGGTGGCATTGGTCCAGGTACTTTGGCCGACGCCCGGATCGAGCCCGTCCAGCAGGTAGTAGGTGGGCCGGCTGCCGTCCCCGGCCGGATGCAGCACCTGCACCTGCACGACCTGGTCCATGGCGGGCGAAGAGATGAAGACCGCCGAACGCGTCGGACCGAGTTCATCGATCCGTACGACCTCGGCCGCGGCGGCCGGAGCGGGGCGGAGGACAGGGAGCCCGGCAGCCACACCGATCACCCCCAGCATCAGTACAGCTATCCGAAAATATCGCACGATCGCACCTCCCTGGCCCACCCCGGAAACCAGCTCATGCCCATGCTCGCCATGTCGCCCGACGACAGCGCACAGTCAGCATATTCACAGCAAACATACTGACTATAGTAGACAAACGATCTTACGTGTCCGTATCGATACGATCCGCGAAACCACACCCCCGAGCAGGGAACCCCGCTCACCGTCCCCGCTGCAACGCGCCCCGGATGGAACCGGCCAGATAGTCCAGATCCGCCCGCGGCGGCGTCCGCGGCCGCCCCCGCAAACCGAAGCCGTCCCCCGGCGTCCGGGGAATGACGTGCAGATGGACGTGGAACACTTCCTGCCCCGCGGTCGCCCCGTCGGCCAGGAAGAAATTCACCCCATCGCAGGCCACCTCACTGTCCCGCAACGCCGCCGCCAGCCGCTGTCCCACCTGGAACAATTTCCCACCGAGCACCGGGTCGAGCTCGGCGAGATCCCGCGCCGGTTTCTTCGGCACCACCAGCAGATGCCCTGGCGTCATCGGCCGGATATCCATGAACGCGAGCACATCCTCGTCCTCGTACACCCGGCTGGCCGGCGCCCGCCCGGCAATGATGTCGGCGAAAATCGAGTAGGGATCCATGCTGTGTATATTGGCGCGCCTTCGGCGCGCGGGGTCGAGGCCCCCTCGGTCCGTCGGGATCCTTG
>NZ_JBKOOL010000258.1:0-5180 GCF_046764065.1 Nocardia sp. NPDC002869 | reverse complement strand
CCGATGTGGCGCCTCCGGCGCCGCGGGTCGGGGCCCTGTGACCCCGGTTCTTCACTCCGCCGCTCAGTCGCTGCGCTCCTTCACTCCGCCGCTCAGTCGCTGCGCTCCTTCACTCTGTCGCTCCAGAACCGGGGGCGGGCCCCGACCATGCACGCAGACCATCCGGAGTAGATGGAAGGTGTATGTGGGCGTGCACCGCGACGGGACGCCGATCACCGACGCGGACCATTCGTGTCAGAGGTACACCGAAAGCATGGTCGACCTCAGTAGGTCCACACTGTCGGTGCTCTACGGTCGCCGATCCGTGGACGGCCAACCGCACACCCACGACTCGCCCACCGGGCCGACGGCTCCCGCGCAGCGGCGATATCGGAAGGTCGCCGGGTAGGGTACGGGCCGGCGCGGCGGGCTCGGTGCCACGCGACGCGTACGACGAGAGACCGAATATCCCGCGGTCCCGGCGGAGCTCTTCCCGGAGCCGCGCACGTGCTGTGCCGACATCGCGGAGGAGGTATGGCGGATTTCACCGGGATAGTCGCTCTGGTCACCGGTGCGGGATCCGGGATCGGGAAGGAGACGGCGTTACGGCTGGCGGGGGCCGGCGCGCAGGTCGTCCTCGGCGATGTGGACCTCGCGGCCGTCGAGCGGGTCGCCCGGGACATCGGTGACGCCGGGGGTTCGGCGGCCGCCATCGCGCAGGACACCTCACAGCCGGCCGACCACGAGGCGGCGGTGAACTTCGCGGTCCGGACCTACGGCGCGCTGCACCTGGCGGTGAACAATGCCGGCATCGGAGTGAGCCCCGGGCCGATCGGTGAACTGGACCCCGAGAAGTGGCGGCTGGTCATGTCGATCAACTGTGACGGTGTGATGTACGGAATGAAGTACCAGATCCCGGCCATGCTCGCCGCGGGGCCGCGGGGGTGCGCGATCGTCAATATGTCGTCGGTGCACGGCACCGTCGCCACCGATGCGCCCGGCTCGGCTTACACCGCCTCCAAACACGCGGTACTCGGTATGACCAAGGCCGCCGCCGTCGAATACGGTGTGACCGGCCTGCGGATCAACGCGGTACAGCCCGGTGTCATCGCCACCCCGCTCACCGAAATGCCCGATGACGCACGGCAATTCCTGGAGAACAAACATCCGCTCGGGCGGTTCGGCCGGGCCGACGAGGTCGCCGCGGTGGTGGCGTTCCTGCTCTCCGCGGACGCCTCGTTCGTCACCGGGGCCGGATACCTGGTCGACGGCGGCTACACCGCGCTCTGATCCGATCCCCGGGCCTACTCGTCGGCGGTATCGGGTACCGGTTTCGGCTGCCGGGTGACGATCCGCAGCACCGGTTCCACCACGCGCGCCACGATCGGGCCGACCGAGGCCATCAGCAGCACGTAAGTCGTAGCGAGAGCGGCGAATTCGCCGGGTACCGCACCCGCGGCCACCGCCAGGCCGGCGATGACGATGGAGAATTCGCCGCGCGCCACCAGCGCCGCACCGGCGCGGGCGCGGCCCAGCCGCGAGGAGCCGGCGTGCGCGGCGGCCCACCAGCCGGTGGCGATCTTGGTGACCGTGGTGATCACCGCGAGCAGCACCGCCCACCCCAGCACCGGCGGAATACTGCGCGGATCGGTGGTGAGGCCGAAGAGTACGAAGAACATGGCGGCGAACAGATCCCGCAGCGGTTCGAGGATCTTGGTCGCGTTGTGCGCGGTGGTGTCGGAGATCGCGATCCCCAGCAGGAACGCCCCGACCGCCGCCGACACCTGCAGCGCGGAGGCCACCCCGGCCACCAGCAGCGCCGCACCGAGCAGTTTGAGCAGGAAGATCTCGCGATCGTCGCTGGCCACCACCGCGGAAACGTATTTGCCGTAGCGGAACGCGACCACGAGCACGACGGTCACCGCGAGCAGTGCGATGCCCAGCGATTGCAGGCCCGCCACGAATCCGAGGCCGGCCAGGACCGCGGTCAGCACCGGCAGATAGGCGGCCATCGCGAGGTCTTCGAAGACCAGGATCGACAGGATCACCGGGGTTTCCCGGTTGCCGAGCCGGCCGAGGTCGTTCAGTACCTTCGCGATGATCCCGGACGACGAGATATAGGTGACACCGGCCATCGCCAGCGCCCCGGTGGGACCCAGCCCCAGGAGCAGCGCGACCACCACACCGGGCGTGGTGTTGAGGACCAGGTCCAGCAGGCCGGCCATCCAGGATCGTCGCATCCCGGTGAACAGTTCGGCCGCACTGTATTCCAGGCCGAGCAGCAACAGCAGCAGGACCACGCCGATCTCGCTGGCGAGATGGATGAACTCGTCGGCCTCGTGTAGTCCGAAGAAACCTCCTTCCCCGAACACCAATCCACCCACCAGATACAACGGAATGGGGGACATGCCGATCCGGGCTGCGATGCGTCCGAGCACTCCGAGCCCGAAGAACACCGCCCCCAGCTGGATCATCGCCAGCGTGGTCGCATTCATCGCTACAGGTTCAGCCGTCTTTCAGAATATCCGCGGCGCTGTCCAGTCCCTCCGAGGTGCCCACCACGATCAACACATCACCACCGGTGAACACGAAGTCCGGCCCCGGGGCCGGCATCGCCTGCCCGGCCCGCATCACCGCCACGATGGAGGCCTTGGTCCGGCTCCGCATCCGGGTCTCGCCCAGGGTCCGCCCGTCGTAGGGCGAGTTCTCGCTGACCGGCAACTGCCGGGTGTTCACGCCGTCCATATCCCGGTGCTCGTTGCGCAGCTGACCCACCAGCTGGGGGGCGCCCAGCAGGTTGGCCAGGGTGCCCGCCTCGGCCTCGGTCATCGGAATCTGGGTGGTGGCGTCGGGATCGCCGATCCTGGTGAAGATCAGATCGATCGTCCCGTCCTTGTGGTCGACGACCCCGATCCGCCGGCGTACAGCGGTCAGCGGAAAATCCTTGCGGACGCCTATTCCCGGCAGGGGTGTCACTTCGACGTTCACGATGTCACCTTAACTCGACTGCGAGTGCGGACCGATAGCCGCACACACAGTAGCCCTACCCCGTAGGGGCCGGTCCCGAACCTCCACGACAGCCCGGGCAGCGTCGGCAGCGCCGGCGGCAGCAGTCCGCGGCGCGGATCACCGCGCCCGTTCGGCGGCGAGCACGACATGGCGCATGAGCAGCGCGGTCGTCACCGGGCCCACCCCGCCCGGCACCGGGCTCAGCCCGCCCGCGATACCCCGGACCGACTCCGCGTCGACATCGCCCACGATCTTCCCGTCGGCGGCCTCGTTGGTGCCGACATCGATCACCACCGCCCCCTCCCGCACATTCGCGCCGGTCACCAGCCCGATCCGGCCCGCGGCGGCGACGACCACATCGGCGGCCGCGGTCACCTGGGGCAGGTCGGTGGTACGGGAATGGCAGATCGTGACCGTCGCGTTCTCCGCCAGCAGCAGCTGCGCCAGCGGTTTGCCGACGACGTTCGACCGTCCCACGACGGCCACGTGCCGACCGGCCAGTTCGATGCCGTGATGTTTCAGCAACTCCACCACCGCTTCGGCGGTGGCGGGCGCGAACCCGGCCGAGCCGGCGGTGAGCAGTCCGAGCGACAGCGGGCTCACCCCGTCGACATCCTTGGTGGCCACGATTGCCGGCGACACCTCGTCGAGCGTCACGCCGGCCGGCAGCGGCGTCTGCAGCATGATGGCGTCGGTCCCGGGGTCGGCGCTGCGTACGGCGAGTTCGGTGCGCAGGGTGTCGACGGAGGCGTCCGCACCGAGATCCACGGTATCGCAATCGATTCCGCGGTTGGCGGCCGATTTCTTCAGCGAGTTCACGTACCAGGCACTGGCCGGATCGGCATTGGCGACGACCAGCGCCAGCCGCGGGGCCCGGCCTGCCTGCTCGGTCAGCGCCTGCACCCGCGCGGTGGTGTCGGCGTTGATGGCGGCGGCGAGGTCTTTCCCGGTCAGCGATGCGGTATCCACGGATGTTCACCCTATCGGTTGGGGGCCGCGGGGACCCCACCCGCAACCCCGCACCCCGCCGGATATTAGAGTGCCGATGGCACCGATACGCCCCACAGAGCTGTAGCCAGGGGTTTCACGGGACATGTCCCGGATCGGACAGCCGCAAATACCGGGTTCCGGCCGACACCGGACCTATGGTGGGTTGCCACATACCGCACCCGAATTTCATCGAACGAATCATCTGCGAGAACCCCGCTCCGCCCGTGGAAAGGTGTCGCCGTAGTGCACAGTCGAAGAGGTTTGCAGTATCTGGTGGCGGCCGCGGCCGCCGCGACGAGTATCGCGCTCGCCGGGTTCGCCGGCGCGCCGGCCCAGGCCAGCCCTGAAACAGACGCCCTGTACAACTCTGCTCAGCGCCACTTCACCGACGGCGATTCTGTCGCCGGCCGGGCCGCGCTCCAGGATTTGATCGGGCGGGATCCCACCGATGCGGAGGCGCTGTCCCTGCAGGCGATCTGGTCCCATTACGCGGGCGATATCCCGGCCCTCAACGATGCCATGGGCCGCCTGCGCGCCGTCGACAGCGCGATGGCCGCCGGCACCGACGGCGTCCTGCACGCGGTCGGCGCGGGTATCGCCACCCTCCCGAACCCACTTCCGGCCCTGGTCGGGCCGCAGACCGGGATCGTGGTCTTCGGTTTCGGGCTGCTCCCCGACGGTTCGCCCCGCCCCGAACTCGTCGAACGCCTGCAGGCCGCCTGGCTGCAGGCCATCGCCTCACCGTTCTCGCCGATCGTCGTCAGCGGCAACAATCCGAGCAACGGGATCACCGAGGCCCAGGCCATGGCCGGCTGGCTGATCCACCGGGGTATCCCTGCCGACCGGATCCATGTGGAGAACCGCGCCGGGTCGACGGTCCAGAACGCGCTGTTCAGTGCCGATATTCTGCACAGTCTGGGCGCCCGGACCGCGGTGGCGGTGACCTCACCGAACCATATCCGGCGCGCGGTCGCCGATCTGTACGTCGCGGGAATTCCGGTGGTGGGCGCTACCACCTCGTTGAACCAGCTGGTCTCCCAACTGCCCCCGCCCGGCAAACAGGCCCAGTACAGCATCTACCTCGACGCGACGCGCACGTTCCAGCTCAGCACCAGCCGCTGACCCGTCGCATGAGCACCGCCCCTCGGTTCGGCGAGCCGAGGGGCGGTCTCACGATACCCGTCCGGTCCGGCCGGGACCCG
>NZ_JBKOOL010000257.1:0-5270 GCF_046764065.1 Nocardia sp. NPDC002869 | reverse complement strand
GATCCCCGTCCCGGCGCACCCGTCGCGGGTGCACCGCGACAGTCTGATCGGGTTGTCGCATACCGACCTCGACGAGGTGCTCGGCGATATCCGCTAAGGGTAGGAGCCGGCGTCGCCCGGTCAACCCGGCTATCGCGACCGTTTTGCCAGATGAGGCAGTGTCCGGCTATGCTCGGTCAGGTTGTCGACCAGTTCGGCACCACCAATCCGTTCTACCGAAGACCGTAGGTCGCCGATTTCGTATGGAATCGGTCGAAGGTCCGGCGAGAGTGCCGGCGGCCCACGCAGGGAGAGCCGAGGCTGGAGAACGCGCACGCGCAGCCGTGCCGATATTTTCTTTCGCGCCCCGGGACGCTCTGCGTTCGGGGCGCTTGTTCTTTTGCCGGCCCCTGATTCGGTAGGGCATATCCATACCGACATCAGAGAGGAGGCGAAGTATGGCGAAACCCGAAAAGGTTGCCGCGGTCGCGGAGATCGCCGAGCAGTTCAAGGGCTCGACGGCCGCAGTTGTCACGGAATACCGTGGCCTGTCCGTCGGTGCGCTCACCGAACTGCGTCGTGCGCTCGGTGCCGAGGCCACGTACTCCGTCGCCAAGAACACCCTGGTGAAGCGCGCTGCGGCCGAGGCCGGCGTGGAGGGACTGGACGATCTGTTCGTCGGACCCACCGCGATCGCGTTCATCTCCGGTGAGCCGGTCGACGCCGCCAAGGCGCTGAAGACCTTCGCGAAGGATCACAAGGCGCTCGTCATCAAGGGCGGCTACATGGACGGCGCTCCGCTGTCCGTGTCCGAGGTCGAGCGGATCGCCGATCTCGAGTCCCGCGAGGTCCTGCTGGCCAAGCTGGCCGGTGCCATGAAGGGCAACCTGGCCAAGGCCGCCGGTCTGTTCAACGCTCCCGCCTCGCAGGTGGCCCGCCTGGCCGCCGCGCTGCAGGAGAAGAAGCAGGCCGAAGGCGGAGACGCCGCCGCGGAGTAAGACCCGCGTCCCCCTTTGCGGAACGGTCGACTCCGGCTCGCCCGCGCAGACATTCACTATCGAAAGGAAATATCAATGGCCAACGTTGATGAGCTGCTCGAAACCTTCGGCAACATGACCCTGCTGGAGCTCTCCGACTTCGTGAAGAAGTTCGAGGAGAAGTTCGAGGTCACCGCTGCTGCTCCGGTCGCCGTCGCCGCCGCCGGTGCCGCCCCGGCCGCCGCCGAGGCCGCCGAGGAGCAGGACGAGTTCGACGTCATCCTCGAGGGTGCCGGGGACAAGAAGATCCAGGTCATCAAGGTGGTCCGTGAGATCGTCTCCGGCCTGGGCCTGAAGGAGGCCAAGGACCTCGTCGAGGGCGCGCCGAAGCCGATCCTGGAGAAGGTGGCCAAAGAAGCCGCCGAGGCCGCCAAGGAGAAGCTGGAAGGCGCCGGCGCCAAGGTTTCGGTCAAGTAATACCGACCGGCACTGCCGGAAACGGGCGGTTCCCACGGGGGACCGCCCGTTTTCTGCGTATTACGACCGATTTTCTCGTGCGCTGGTTAACGGCGGTTCTGCGGTATCGAACTCGGCAACCATGGTTACTCTTCGGTCAGGTCGGGTGTGCTATAGGCGTGCCATGGGTTACAGTGACCGGACTCGCTGTGACGTGACGCACCGCTTCCGGGTCTGTGGTGCAAAGCGGGTAGCTCGCTGAGAAATGTGGAGGTTGGCGTGGGCGTCGAGGTCAGGACCGAGAGTGTAACCAAGTCGTTCGGTTCACAGCGGATTTGGCAGGACGTTTCTATTACCCTGCCTGCCGGTGAGGTCAGCGCGCTGCTGGGCCCGTCGGGTACCGGTAAGTCCGTATTCTTGAAGTCGCTGATCGGCCTGCTCCGGCCCGAGCGCGGCTCCATCTTCATCGGTGGCACCGATATCACCACCTGCTCCAACAAGGAGCTCTACGAGATCCGGAAGCTCTTCGGCGTGCTGTTCCAGGACGGCGCGCTGTTCGGCTCGATGAACCTCTTCGACAATGTCGCGTTCCCACTGCGCGAGCACACGAAGAAATCCGAGTCCGAGATCCGCAAGATCGTCATGGAGAAGCTCGAGCTCACCGGTCTGCTCGGCGCCGAGGGCAAGCTGCCCGGCGAGATCTCCGGCGGTATGCGCAAACGGGCCGGGCTGGCCCGGGCGCTCGTGCTCGACCCACAGATCATCCTGGTCGACGAGCCCGACTCCGGTCTGGACCCGGTGCGCACCTCGTATCTGAGCCAGCTGCTCATCGATATCAACGCCCAGATCGACGCCACGATCCTCATCGTGACCCACAACATCAACCTGGCCCGTACCGTACCGGACAATATCGGCATGCTGTTCCGCCGGCAGCTGGTCATGTTCGGCCCGCGCGAGGTGCTGCTGACCAGCGAGGAGCCGGTGGTCAAACAGTTCCTCAACGGGCGCATGATCGGCCCCATCGGTATGTCCGAGGAAAAGGACGAGGCCCAGATGGCGCGCGAGCAGGCGATGGTGGACGCCGGCCATCACCACGGTGGCGCCGAAGAGGTCGAGGGCATCATCCCGCAGATGAAGGCCCAGCCGGGGATGCCGGTACGCCAGGCGGTGGAGCGCCGCAAGAACCGGGTACGTGAGATCATGCACACCCTGCCGCACGCCGCGCAGGTGGCCATCCGCGAGTCGCTCGATCAGAACGACGAGACGATGGTCATGTCCTACGACTCGGGCCGGCGGGGCGGTGATCGCGGTAACGATTTCCCCGGGTCCGATTTCGACACCGCGCAGTACCCCAAGGTATAAGAAAAGCCTGTTTCCGAAAGCAGCGCGTCGGGTTCGTACCCGGCGCGCTGTTTCGTTTCCGCGATGCGGGTCCCGGAGCTGTTCCGGCCGCCGTATCCGGCCGGAACAGGGCGGATTCGGCGGGGCGTTACTGATCTTGTAGTGCGGCCGGCGATCCGCAGGAAGCCAGGTCGGCACGGGCACTTGACGAGTTTCGCCGGACCAGTCACGCTATTGGAGGCGGCTTCGGCCGCCGTCGGTAGTGGACGACCGCCAGCGCCGAATTCGTTGTCGGAGGCTCCGCCCGTGGACCGGAACGCAGCCAGCGGAACCGGCCCGGCGCGTCAGCCACGCAACGCTTCGCCGGGGTGGTACTTTGACACCTCCGTATAGGTAGGTGTAGGTTTGGACGTTGCGCTGGCTGCCTCCTGTCCATTCCTTGATCGCACTACGAAAGTCCCACCCTTCCGGTGTTGCTTCCGTTGTTTGCTGTTCGAGTCTCGTTCGGGTTGTGACCAGCGAGAATCCCAAAATGTAGCAGACAAGCGACGGTCGCGGACCACCACGCGACGCGCGTGAGGTGCTGGAAGGACGCATCTTGGCAGTCTCCACCCAGACAAGCGCCAATACGAAGCTGGGAGTTTCCGGGGGTATTCCCGGGGCTCCGTTGCGGGTGTCTTTCGCGAAGATCCGGGAGCCGCTGGAGGTGCCCGGACTTCTCGATCTACAAACGGAATCTTTCGCCTGGCTGGTCGGCACGCCTGATTGGCGTGAGCGGGCTGCCGCTCGCGGTGACGGCGGGCTGGTCGGCGGGCTGGAGGAGGTGCTCGAGGAGCTCTCGCCGATCGAGGACTTCTCCGGCTCCATGTCCCTGTCCTTCTCCGACCCTCGGTTCGAAGAGGTCAAGGCCTCGATCGACGAGTGCAAAGACAAGGACATGACCTACGCGGCGCCGTTGTTCGTCACCGCGGAGTTCATCAACAACAACACCGGTGAGATCAAGAGCCAGACGGTTTTCATGGGTGATTTCCCGATGATGACCGACAAGGGCACCTTCATCATCAACGGCACCGAGCGTGTCGTGGTCTCCCAGTTGGTGCGTTCGCCGGGTGTCTACTTCGATCATTCCGTCGACAAGAGCACCGAGAAGGATCTGCACAGCGTGCGGGTCATCCCGAGCCGTGGCGCGTGGCTGGAATTCGATGTCGACAAACGTGACACCGTCGGTGTGCGTATCGACCGCAAGCGGCGTCAGCCGGTGACCGTGCTGCTCAAGGCCCTCGGCTGGTCCACCGAGGAGATCACCGAGCGTTTCGGGTTCTCCGAGATCATGATGTCCACCCTGGAAAAGGACAACACGGCCGGCCAGGACGAGGCGCTGCTCGATATCTACCGCAAGCTGCGCCCGGGCGAACCGCCCACGAAGGAGTCCGCGCAGACCCTGCTGGAGAACCTGTTCTTCAAGGAGAAGCGTTACGATCTCGCGCGTGTCGGTCGCTACAAGATCAACAAGAAGCTCGGCCTGCACCCGGGTGAGGCCATCGACGGGTCCGTGCTGACCCGCGAGGACATCGTCTCGACCATCGAGTACCTGGTGCGCCTGCACGCCGGCGACCGGACGATGACCGCCCCCGGCGGTGTCGAGGTCCCGGTCGATGTGGACGATATCGACCACTTCGGCAACCGGCGTCTCCGTACCGTGGGCGAGCTCATCCAGAACCAGATCCGGGTCGGCCTGTCCCGGATGGAGCGCGTGGTCCGCGAGCGGATGACCACCCAGGACGTCGAGGCCATCACGCCGCAGACCCTGATCAACATCCGCCCCGTCGTGGCCGCGATCAAGGAGTTCTTCGGAACCTCCCAGCTCTCGCAGTTCATGGACCAGAACAACCCGCTCTCGGGCCTGACCCACAAGCGCCGCCTCTCGGCGCTGGGCCCCGGCGGTCTGTCCCGTGAGCGCGCGGGCCTCGAGGTCCGCGACGTGCACCCCTCGCACTACGGCCGCATGTGTCCGATCGAGACCCCGGAAGGCCCGAACATCGGCCTGATCGGTTCGCTGTCGGTGTACGCGCGGGTCAACCCGTTCGGTTTCATCGAGACGCCGTACCGCAAGGTGGAGAACGGCCGCGTCACCGACGAGGTCAAGTACCTGACGGCCGACGAAGAGGACCGGCACGTCCGGGCCCAGGCCAACTCCGCGGTCGACGCCGACGGGAATTTCATCGAGGACCGGGTGCTGTGCCGCCGCGGTAACGAGGAAATGGAATTCGTCGACGCCACCGAGGTCGATTACATGGATGTGTCGCCGCGGCAGATGGTGTCGGTGGCGACGGCGATGATTCCGTTCCTGGAGCACGATGACGCCAACCGTGCCTTGATGGGTGCGAATATGCAGCGTCAGGCGGTGCCGTTGATCCGTTCCGAGGCCCCTGTGGTGGGTACCGGGATGGAGTTGCGGGCGGCGGTGGATGCCGGTGATGTCGTGGTCAACGACAAGCCCGGTGTGGTCGAGGAAGT
>NZ_JBKOOL010000256.1:0-5288 GCF_046764065.1 Nocardia sp. NPDC002869 | reverse complement strand
CCTTCGTCCTCCTGGCTCGGTTAGAGCCAGGGTCCCGACCAAAGGGGTCAGTTTTCGGTTGCCACGCAGGGGTCAGTATTCACGTGCCGTCGACACGTATGTCGTGCCGGTCAGTGACTTCACCCGGTCGTATGCGTCACGGTCACCGTGGTAGAACGCGCGGGCCGCCTCCCGCAATTCATCAGCGAGCCCCCCGGTCATCTCAGCCCGAGCCCACGCCGTGCGCTGGATTTTCAGCCGAAGGAGATCACGCGCGTATCGCAACGTCGGACCGATCATGCTGCTCCGCCTCGTCACGCACTGGGTCGAGGACATCTCCCGCAGCACTACACAGGTCTCTACCGGCTCGGCGACGATGGTTCGGTTTCCACACCGACGGAGTCGAGTCCGGCGAACTTTTCAGAGGTCCGCCCGATACGCGCGGACAAGGCAGACCTTCACAACGAGCTCACCCGTCACTTCGACAGGCGAGCCCCGCTTCATGCCCGAGCGAGCCGACCCCGACTTTCGGCGGTGCCGGCACCATATCACCTTCGCAGGCAGGCCGCCCGGACCCGAAAGCCCGGTCGGCCTGTCCCGTCCGGCGCGCAAACTCAGGCGTCGATGATGAAGGCCTCGAGCTGTGTGCGGGCGATATCGTCGGCCAGCTGCTGGGGCGGGGACTTCATCAGGTACGCCGACGCCGGGATCACCGGGCCGCCGATACCGCGGTCCTTGGCGATCTTCGCGGCGCGGACCGCGTCGATGATGATGCCGGCCGAGTTGGGCGAGTCCCATACCTCGAGCTTGTACTCCAGGTTCAGCGGCACATCGCCGAAGGCGCGGCCTTCGAGGCGGACGTAGGCCCATTTGCGGTCGTCGAGCCAGCCGACGTGGTCGGAGGGGCCGATGTGCACATCGCCGGCGCCCATTTCCTTCTTCAGGTTGCTGGTGACGGCCTGGGTCTTGGAAATCTTCTTCGATTCCAGGCGTTCGCGCTCGAGCATGTTCTTGAAGTCCATATTGCCGCCGACGTTCAGCTGCATGGTGCGGTCGAGCTGGACCCCGCGGTCCTCGAACAGTTTGGCCATCACACGGTGGGTGATGGTGGCGCCGACCTGGCTCTTGATGTCGTCACCGACGATCGGCACGCCCGCGGCGCGGAACTTCTCGGCCCATTCCGGGTCCGAGGCGATGAACACCGGCAGCGCGTTGACGAACGCCACGCCGGCGTCGATCGCGCACTGGGCGTAGAACTTGTCGGCTTCCTCGGACCCGACCGGCAGGTACGAGACCAGGACGTCCGCCTCGGCGTCCTGCAACGCCTTGACCACGTCGACCGGCTCGGCCTCGGCGAGTTCGATGGTTTCGGCGTAGTACTTGCCGATGCCGTCGAGGGTCGGACCGCGCTGCACGCTGACACCCAGCGGCGGCACGTCGGAGATCTTGATGGTGTTGTTCTCGCTGGCGAAGATCGCCTCGGACAGGTCGAAGCCGACCTTCTTGGCGTCCACGTCGAAGGCTGCCACGAACTGCACGTCCCGCACGTGGTATTCGCCGAACCGCACATGCATCAGTCCGGGCACCGTCGTGGAATCGTCGGCATCCCGGTAGTACTGAACGCCCTGGACGAGCGAAGAGGCGCAGTTTCCCACACCTACGATGGCGACGCGAACACTGGACTTGTTGGTGTCTCCACTACTCATGGCCGGTATTTCCCTCTTTCTGTGGTGCCGCCTTCGTCGATTGCTCCGCCGCAATCAACTCGTTGAGCCAGCGCACTTCGCGCTCGCTTGATTCGAGTCCGAGTTGATGGAGTTGGCGGGTGTAGCGATCCAGCGATCCGCTCGCCTTCTTGATCGCCTCCCGCAGCCCCTCTCGGCGCTCCTCGACCTGACGCCGCCTGCCCTCCAGGATCCGCACCCGCGCTTCGGCGGGGGTGCGGCTGAAGAAGGCGAGGTGGACGCCGAAGCCGTCATCGGTGTAGTTCTGCGGACCCGTATCGGCCAGGAGGTCCTTGAAACGCTCGCGGCCCGACGGGGTCAGCTGGTAGACCCGCCGGGCCCGGCGGGTCGTGGACAGTCCCTCGGGTACTTCCTCCGCGATCAATCCATCCGCCCGCATGCGCTTCAAGGTCGGATACAGCGACCCGTAGGAAAAAGCCCGAAACGCCCCGAGCAGACCGGTGAGCCGCTTCTTCAGCTCGTAGCCGTGCATGGGCGATTCCAGGAGCAGCCCGAGGATTGCCAGTTCGAGCAACGGGCTTCACCCCCTGACTTCCGTACAGACCTAACCAATGGATGCGATTACCCACTATATCGGAGCGATATAACCACGCATAGTTCTACGCAGTCGGGGACGCATATGCGCAGGCGGCAGCCGGACTCGGCAGCGGCGGGGATCGGGCCTCGACCGATCAGTCGACCGGATGGACTTCCTGTGGCGTCCCGTCGAGTGCGAGTTGCATCGTTCCGGTGCGGTCGCCGCCGTCACCGACGTAGATATCGAGTACCGGCGCGGCGGCCTCGGGGGCGATGAGTTCGTAGCCGATACCGATATGACCGATCTGCCCGTCGGCCAGCTTCACCGTGGCCGGCGCACCGGCCAGTACCGCGGCCACGGCGGGCAGATCGATATCCGCGAGATCGACCGGACGACCCTCCGAATAGCTCGATACGCTCGAGGTCGTGGCGGTGAAATCCGTGCCGTCGAACTCGTAGACCTGCTCCTCCCCCCGATCCAGACGCTGGACCAGGATCCGGTCGGAGAAGACCGTCGCCGCGTCGATGATCGTGTCACCGAACTTCCGGCGGTAGCTGTCGACGAAAAGAGCCAGGCCGCTGCCGGTGGCCAGATCCGCGGCGGCCTGCTCGACGGCCTCCTCGGTGGCGGGGTCACCCGCGCTCGCGGAGTCGTCGGGCAGCGCGAGGCCCACCACCGCGCCGAGTACCGCGGCCGCCGTCAGCAGGGCGGCCGGTACCCACCAGGGCCGCGCCGGCCGGTCGCGGTTCAGGATCGCGGCACCGGCGAGTTCGCCGGGGACCTGCAGATCCGCGATGAGCGCGTCCAGGTCGGCGGTGTACTTCGCCCGCATCGCCGACCGCGTACGCACGGTGTGCTCCGCGTCGGAGAGCTGGCCGTCCGCGGACGCGGCGTCCAGCAGCGCGCACACCTCCACCCGGTCGCTGTCACGTGCCCGGAGCTGTTCTCTTCTCGCCACGGTCGCTTCCTCTAGCCGTCGAAAGGCCACACCCTCAGCACCTCACCGGCGGGGCTGAGGACGAACCAACCGGATTCGTCGAAGGTATTGCCCACATGGATACTCACCGCCGGCCGGCCCGCGAGCGGGTCGAAGGACGGGACATCCATTTCGATCATCGAGACCACCCCGTCGGGCACTCGGGTGGTGGCCGCGGCCGTGCCGGCGGCCGCACCGACGGCGGCGGTGTCCACCGCCGCCAGGTCGACGGTGGGGGTATCGACCGGACGGGTGGTCGGATCGCTGTCCTGATGGAAACCGCCGCGATAGGTGTAGGTCACCTTTCGGTTCGGCTGCCCCGGCAGCGCGCGGGTCACCCGGGCATGGGCCGGGTAGAGCGTGATCTCGTCGGCGACCGTATCGCCGAATTCGGTCCGATAGCGGTCGACGAAGTGGGCGATACCGGCCTCGGTCACCAGATTCGGCGTGGGGATGACCAGCGGCTCGACCTCGTTCAGGGCGGCATACGGCACCGGGGCGGCAGGCTCGGGCGCGGCGGCCACGGGCGGTACGGCGGGCGCCGGCTCGGCCTCGCGATGGACGAGGGCGAAGGTGCCGAAGGCGACCGCGAGCGCGGCGGCACCGATCACCGCGAAGTACCGCCCCTGCCCGCCGGACCGGGCCGGCGGTGGCGCGACGGCGGCCGGCCGCGCGCCCTGGAGATCGGCGGTGAGCTCGGCGAGATCGTCGAGGGTGACCGCGTCGGCGAGCAGTTCGGCGCGAACGCGGTACTCGTCCTCGGCGAGCTGGCCCTCGCCGAAGGCGCGGTTCAGGACGGCACCGGCGGCGTCCCGGTCGGCGGTGCGGGCGCGGGTGCCGGGCGGATATCCCGATGCCGTGGCGGCCGCGGCGGCACCACGCTCGGCACGTACCCGCCGGGCGGCCGGCGTCTGCAGATCCGCGACCAGTTCGGACAGCTCACCGAGCGTTTTCGCGGCCCGGGCCTGCGCGATGCGATCGTGGTACTCGGCGGCGCCGAGCTGACCCTCGGCGTACGCGCCGTCGAGCACGGTCGCGGTTTCGGCACGGTCGATATCACGCGCGCGCAGACGACCGGGAAACACCGTGGACACCCTCGAATCGTACGGTGCGAGCAGCTCTCCGTGGGTTTCCACGGTCACCCTTCATACCGCGGTAAGCCGGGCGGGCACCGACGGGACAGATGGCACACATGCGCCAACCGACCGCGCCCGGAGTGACGTGACCGGACACCGGGACCCCGCCGCATCTCCGCACGCGAGGAATCCGCGCGGGGCCGGACCGGCCCTGCCGGCAACGGAACCGAACCGCCGCGACGGAGGTACGAATCCAATGCGGCCGTGGGCGGCACCATTACATCACCGCTACTCTGGGAGCGTGCGAATACAGCGGCAAGTGGTCGACTATGCGCTCCGGCGCAAGTCGCTGCTGGCTGACGTCTATGCGGGCCGTGTCGATGTCGCCGAGGTATGTGACGCCAATCCCTACCTGCTGCGTGCGGCCAAATTTCACGGTCGGGGGAGCGAGGTCACATGCCCTATCTGCCGGAAGGAACAACTCACCCTCGTATCCTGGGTCTACGGCGACGGCCTGGGGCCGGTCGCGGGTTCCGCGCGCAGCCCGGAAGAGCTGGTACGCCTGGCCGAGACCCGAGAGGAATTCTCGGTTCATGTGGTCGAGGTGTGCCGGACATGCAGCTGGAATCATCTGGTGCAGTCCTATGTGCTCGGGAAGACGCCGCAGGGCCGGCGTTCCGGTTCCCGGGTGAACCGGCGCACCGCCGCGGAATGAGACCGTCCGGCCCGACGATGGTGCACGTGCCGAGCCCCCAGGGGCGCCGCGGAGCGAGCCCATCCGACCGATACGAGCTTTGGAGACCTTGTCAGTGACTTCGCCCTACGACCCCCCACCCGGCGATGACCCGCGCGGTGGTCGCACCCAGCGCGGACCGCTTCCGGGTCGAGAGCCGCAGCAGCGACCGGGTGCACCCGACCGCGGTCCCGTACCGAATGCGAACGCACCGCGCCCCGGGCCGGGCGGGCGACCGCCGGTGCCCGGCGGGCCGCGCCAG
>NZ_JBKOOL010000255.1:0-5413 GCF_046764065.1 Nocardia sp. NPDC002869 | reverse complement strand
TGCGCTTCGAGGCCGAAACGGCGAGACCCAGGGGGCCTCAACCCCGCGCCGCCGCAGGCGGCGCCAAAAACTACAGCACCCGGCCCAGGGTGGCGGCCGAGTGCTGTAGTTGCGGTTACCGCCCGGGTAAGGCGGAACGATCTATCAGGCGACGCCCTCCGCGCGGGCGGCGGCGGCGACCGCGTCGGCCACCGCGGGGGCGACGCGCGGGTCGAGCGGGCTGGGCACGATCTTGTCGACGGCGAGTTCGTCGGCCACGACGCCGAGGATGGCGTTGGCGGCCGCGATCTTCATACCTTCGGTGATGCGCCGGGCGCCCGCGTCGAGCGCGCCCTTGAACACGCCGGGGAAGGCGAGCACATTGTTGATCTGGTTCGGGAAGTCGCTGCGGCCGGTGGCGACGATGGCGGCGTACTTGCCGGCCACGGCGGGATGGATTTCCGGGTCCGGGTTGGACATGGCGAACACGATGGACTCCGGAGCCATCGAGGCGATGAGCTCTTCGGCGATGGTGCCCGCGGACAGGCCGAGGAACACGTCGGCGCCGGCGAGGGCGTCGGCGGGGGTGCCGGTGAGGCCGCGCGGGTTGGTGCGCTGGGCCAGGTCGGCCTTGACCGCGTTGAGGTCACCGCGGTCACGGCTGACGATGCCCTTGGAGTCGAGCACGGTCACATCGGCGACGCCCGCGGCAAGCAGGATGTTGGTGCAGGCGACCCCGGCGGCCCCGGCGCCCGACACGACCACTTTGAGGCCGGAGGTGGCACGGCCCTGCACGGCGGCGGCGCCGTTGAGGGCGGCCAGCACCACGATGGCGGTGCCGTGCTGGTCGTCGTGCATGACGGGACAGTCGAGGGCTTCCACGACCCGCTTCTCGATTTCGAAGCAGCGGGGGGCGGAGATGTCCTCCAGGTTCACGGCGCCGAAGCTGGGGCGCAGGCGGATCAGGGTTTCGACGATCTCGTCGACGTCCTTGGTGTCCAGCACGAGCGGGATGGAGTCGAGTCCGGCGAACTTCTTGAACAGCGCCGACTTGCCCTCCATGACCGGGAGGGAGGCGCGCGGGCCGATATCGCCGAGGCCCAGCACCGCCGATCCGTCGCTGACCACGACCACCAGGCGGTCGGTCCAGGTGTAGCGCTTCGCCAGGCTCTCGTCCTCGGCGATGGCACGGCTCACCTGCGCCACCCCGGGGGTGTAGGCGATCGATAGGTCGCGCTGGGTGGCCAGCGGCGAGCTGAGCTCGACCGAGAGCTTGCCGCCGAGGTGACCCGCGAAGATCTCCTCGTGAGTGATCGCCGAGAGATCTTGGACCTCTTCTTTGCTGGCGGTGGCGTTCGGTGCGTCAGTCACAGAGGACAC
The DNA here is from genome assembly GCF_046764065.1 of Nocardia sp. NPDC002869. Classification (NCBI taxonomy): domain Bacteria; kingdom Bacillati; phylum Actinomycetota; class Actinomycetes; order Mycobacteriales; family Nocardiaceae; genus Nocardia; species Nocardia sp. NPDC002869. Next base: position 4,054 of record NZ_JBKOOL010000255.1, on the reverse strand, counting down.
GATTTCACTCCTGCTGGTTGCGGTCGTAACCGGTGGACGGTTACCGCCGGGTATTTGGTGTTATCTGCGTCATATCGTTCATCGGCGGTGCGACCAGGATGTTTCCTGGCGCAACCGGTTCCCGGAGGACCGGGGAGCCCGGACACGGGGCGATGAGGGCGCTGATTTCGGGCAGCTACTGTCCGGGTGGATTTCGGACGGGTTGGTCCGAATGAACTCGACCGGTGCCCACTTCCCGGCGCGACGGTGCGTCGCGGAGCGGCGGGCGCCTGATATCCCCGACCCGGCGGTGGCAACGATCGGGAATCCGCAACATTCTGCCAGGTCCCGGATCGTTCGCCAAACCGGGCCCGGCGGATTGCGCGTTTCGGACACCACGGGGCCAGCGTAGGCCGCGAGCATTACCTTCCCGTGAGCGGAAACTCGCGAACGACGCCGCGGTCCGGTGAGACACCTCAAAGGTTCCGGGAAGCCGGGTGAACCCGGCGACCGGAACGGACTGCGCCGCCGGTCAACCCCACCACTGGGTCCACAGCAGAATCGTGCCGGAACCCAGCACCACCACCGCCGCGCCGAGGCTCGCCGCGCCCCGCACCCGATCCGAATACACCTGTGCCACAACGGCTATCACGGCAACAGCGATATGCCAGGCCACCGATTCGGCGCCGGGCCCCGGAAATCCACGGCGCTCGCCGATGATCTCCGCCCCGACGACGACCAGCGCCAGCAGCACCAGCCCGGCCGCCGCCACACCACTGATGCCGCGCACCACTCTCATGAGGCCAGCACCGGTACGCCGGTGGCCCGGCCGGCCAGTTTCTCGAACTGCGCCGGGTCGGTGGTGCATTCGCCCAGGCCGATGGTCTTGTTCGCGCCGTGGTAGTCCGAGGACCCGGTCGCCAGCAGTCCGCATTCGCCGGCCAGTTCCCGCAGTACCGCCCGGTCCCGGGGGCTGTGGTCCGGGTGATCGACCTCCAGGCCGCCCAGTCCGTGCGGCGCCAGGTCGCGCACCTCCTGCAGGTCCAGCAGCCGGCCCCGGCTGCGGGCCCGCCCGTGGGCGAGCACGCTCACACCCCCGGCTCCGGCGATCATCGCCACCGCCCGGCGCAGCGGGGTATCGGCCTTCTCCACGTAATAGGGGCCGTCCGAGGCGAGCAGTTCGGCGAAAGCGGCATTCACCGAGGGCACCACCCCCGCTTCGACGAGGGCGCGGGCCAGGTGGGGGCGGCCCGCCGCGGGGCCGGCGGCGGCCAGCACCGCGTCCGGGTCGATCGGGAGCCCGTCGGCGGCCATCTGTTCGGCCATGGCGCGTAGTCGCTCGACCCGTTCGGCGCGCAGCCGTTCCCGTTCGGTCGCGAAACCGCTGTCTGCGGGGTCGAACAGGTAGGCCAGCAGATGCACCGACACCGGGTAGCCGTCGACACCGCGGCCCACGCACGACATCTCCATGCCCCGGATCAAGGTCAGCCCGGCCGGGCGGGCGGCCTCGGCCTCGGCCCAGCCCGCGGTGGTGTCGTGATCAGTGATCGCGACGACGTCCAGCCCGGCGTCGGCCGCTTCGCGCACCAGTTCGGCCGGGCTGTCGGTGCCGTCGGAGGCGGTGGAGTGGGTATGCAGATCGATGCGCACCCGCCCAGTCTTCCAGTGCTCGTCCGGGGCGCTGCCGGTGCGGGGCGGCAAGCGCGGGCGTTGCGGCGTTTCCGGGACGCGGTGACCGGAGCTTTCCGCGCAGGCCCCGGCTGTGGTCGCCGCGACGTAGCATCGACGCGTGCCTTCGATTCCGCTGCCGTTCCATGGTCCGGGGCGGACGCGGCGTTCCACCGCGGTACCGCATATCCGAGTACCCACCGCGCGTGCGGTCGTCGACTGCGCGGTCTATGTGGACGGCAGCCGGCTCCCGGGCCGCTACACCCACGAGAAGGCGCTCGCCGCCGCCCGGGAACGCGGCGGTTTCGTCTGGCTGGGTCTGCACGACCCCGACGCCGAGCAGATGGGCGAGGTGGCCGAAACCTTCGGATTGCACGCCCTCGCCGTCGAGGACGCGGTCCAGGCCCATCAGCGGCCGAAACTGGAACGTTACGACGACACTCTCGTGATGGTCATGCGCACCGTCGCCCACCGGGAGCACGAACTGCACACGGTCAGCGAGATCGTCGAAACGGGCGAGCTGATGATCTTCACCGCACCCGATTTCGTCATCGCCGTCCGGCACGGCGAACATTCACCGCTCGCGACCGTGCGCCGAGACCTGGAAGCCGACCCCGCCCGATTGCGACTGGGCACCGGCTCGGTGCTGCACGCCATCGCCGACCATGTGGTCGACTCCTATATAGACGTCGTGCAGGCGGTGGAATTCGATATCGACGCGATGGAAGAAGAGGTGTTCACCCCGCGCACCAGGATCACCGTAGAGGCGATCTATCAGCTCAAACGCGAAGTGGTGGAACTACGGCGCGCGGTCAATCCGCTCGCGCTGCCGCTGCAACTGCTGGTGCACAAGGAGGAGCTGCCGATCGACCCGGAGATCCGGCGCTATCTGCGCGATGTCGCCGACCACCACACCGGTGTCGCCGAACGCATCACCGATTTCGACGATTCGCTCAGCGCTCTCATCAGCGCCGCGCTGACCAAGATCACCGTCCAGCAGAACACCGATATGCGCAAGATCTCGGCATGGGTCGCCATCGCCGCGGTGCCGACAATGATCGCCGGTATCTACGGGATGAACTTCGAACATATGCCGGAACTGCGGATCAGCTGGGGTTATCCGGTGGTGCTGGTGGTCATCCTCGGCATCTGCCTGACGCTGCTCGCGCTTTTCCACCGCAACGACTGGCTCTGACCGGGCCCGTCCACCGCCGGACCCGACGCTACAGCGAAGCCGCGCCCCGGCCGGGGTCCAGTACATCGATCCCGGCCTCGGCCCAGGCATCCCGTAACGCCTGCGCCCCGCGCACCCGCACCCAGGCCGCCTCGGTCGCCGTCACCGGCGTCACCGTGAAATACCGCACCGGCTCCGCCGGATCCGGTAACTCGATCTCCGGGATCTCCCCCACGCCCAGCAGCACCGCCGTGAACGGCGCGTCCTGCCAGATCGGTTCGCCCAGGTCCAGGAGCGCGTCCGCCTGCAGCACAACACCTTCGACCGCGGGCGCCGCCGCCAGCACCCCCAGCGTCCGGGCCACCCCCGCCCCGGCCCCGGCCGCCGACCGCACTGTCAGCACCAGCTCCGCCCGCGGACCGCGCACCGGGTCGGCGTGCAGATCCCCCGGATCACCCATCGGATGCCGGGACCCACCGACCGTCAGATAGTGCGTCACACCGTCACCGGGGATACGCAGGATCTCGATCGGCTCGAGGCCCAGGAAAGTCATCGAAGCCGTATCCACCGCGGCCGCGTCCACCCCGAAGAAATCCGCCACGGCCGTCCGGACGCGTTCGAACACGTCCATCCGCTAGATGGCCAGCTTCGCGAGCAGATCCCGGGCCTGTTCGGCCGTCTTCGGGTCACACAACACGTCGTAACGGCCCGCGACCAACTGCATGGTCGACGCGAAATCCCGCTGGCCCCGGGTGGCCGCGTACGGGATGGTCGTCGAGATGACCCCGAAGATGATGCCGCCGACCAGGCCCACCACCAGCGGGCCGGCCATACCGTTGGTGGTGAACAGGCTCAGCAACAGACCCAGGAACAACCCGAGCCACGCACCCGAGACCACACCCCCGCCGATCACCTTGCCCCAGTTCAAGCGGTACAGCACCCGTTCGACCTGCATCAGGTCCACGCCGACGATGGTGACGTTCTGCACGGGGAACTGATTGTCCGCCAGATGATCCACCGCGCGCTGCGCCTCGGCATAGGTCGGATACGAACCGACCGGCCACCCGGAAGGGGGCGTGGGCAGACCCTGCCTACCGCGATTCGAGCCTCCAAGAGGGTTCGTCATAAGTCCATTCTGTCTTATTTGGCGCCGCCTGCGGCGGCGCGGGGTTGAGGCCCCCTTGGTCTCGCCGTTTCGGCCTCGAGACTCGAGCCTTCGGCTCATGCGCTTTC
>NZ_JBKOOL010000254.1:0-5492 GCF_046764065.1 Nocardia sp. NPDC002869 | reverse complement strand
TGGCGGGCGACCGGATCGGTCGCCCGCCACGGAGACGGTGTTCTGTTGTTCGATGCTGTTGTGTCGGACGCGAGGACGGGTCAGAGAGCGGGAGCGGACTCCGTGTCGATCACGGCGTCGAGTTCGCGCAGTCGGTCCATATGTTCGTTCGCGTGGTGCTGGCAGAAGAGCAACTCGCCACCTGCGGGCAGAACGGCACGCACACGCGCAGCCGCCCCGCAGCGATCGCAGCGATCGACCGCGGTCAGTGGGGTGCTAGTCAGGGTTCCTGGCATGACTCCTCCGTCCTGGCTTCCGGCACAATACCGTTCACCTGGTGTGAGGCCCGTGGTCACTCCGCGGGCTCGCTTCCGCTACTTCCCAGCAGTGGTGTAACTACTCTGTCAGACGTTCGGGGCATCGGGATTGTTCCCACTGGGGAACCAGTGTGTTTTCCCTAACACGACCAGCGCTTTTCGCCTGTGGCGAACACCGCGGGGCGGGTGTGGAAAACGTGCGGCCCTTGCTCCGTACCGACTGTCGAGTTGTGTATCGGAGGTTACCCGTGCCCTGTGACACTCACACCCTTGTTCACCTCTGTACTCCCGGTGAGTGGGCACTTGCCCGGGAAGATGGTGCGCATCGGCCCGATTCGCTGCGGACGGAGGGATTCGTTCATCTCTCCGCGCCACAGCAGGTGCACCTGCCCGCGAACCGCCTTTTCGCAGGTCGGCGCGATCTTCTGCTACTCCGTCTGGACCCGGACCGCCTCGCGGCGCCGGTGCGCTGGGAGCCGGGTGCGCCCAGCGACGATCCGGCGTTGCGTTTCCCACATCTGTACGGTCCGCTGCCGGTCGAAGCCGTCATCGGGGTGGACAGCTACCTCCCCGGCACCGACGGACGCTTCGCGCCGCTGCCCGGCTGAGCCGCGACCGACCTCGGCTACGGATGCCCGGCGGCCCCGTCGCCGAGTTCGCGCGCCAGGATCGCGGCCTGCACCCGAGACCGCATCCCCAATTTGGTGAGGACACGGGACACATGTGTTTTGACCGTGGTCTCGCTGATGAACAGTCGCGCCGCGATCTGCGCGTTGGACAGTCCGCCGCCCAGACAGTCGAACACCTCTTTCTCCCGGCCGGTGAGCTCGGCCATACCCGGTGGCGGTTCGGGACCTCGGCCGGACGGTGTTCCGGCGAAGGCGTCGATCACCGCGCGGGTGACCTCCGGGGCGAGCACCCCCTCGCCCGCGGCGACCGCGCGGACCGCGTCGACCAGCGCGGGCCCGGACGCCGACTTCAAGACGAACCCGGAAGCGCCCGCGCGGAGACTGCGGAACACGTATTCGTCGAGGTCGAAGGTGGTGAGGATGAGCACCCGCGCCAGGCTCTCGCCGGTGACCCGGGTGGTCGCGGTGATGCCGTCCACCCCCGGCATGCGCACATCCATCAGCACCACATCCGGCCGCAGCGCCCGGGCCTGGGCCACCGCGACCTCGCCGTCGGCGGCCTCGCCCACCACCTCGATATCGCCGGCCGCGTCGAGGATCATGCGCAGCCCGGCGCGGATCGCGGCATGATCATCGGCGATGAGAACCCGGACCGTCACCGCGGATCCCCCACGGTGTCGGGCACCGCGGCCAGTGGGAGCCTCGCCCGCACCCACCAGGCGCCGGCCTCCGGCCCCGCCCGCAACGTACCGCCGAGGGCGGCCGCGCGTTCGCGCATATTCGACAGGCCGCGCCGGTCGGCGGCCGGCTCCGGCGCCGGAGACGGCCCGGCGCTCAGCGGATTGCGTACCGTCAGCACCAGTGTCGTGGACTCGGCGTGCACGTCGATATCGACCTCCTGCCCGGGGGCGTGTTTCATCACATTGGTGACCGCTTCCTGGACGATGCGGTAGGCCGCTTGGTCCACCGCCCCGGCCGGTACGGTTTCGCCCAGGTCCAGCCGGACCCGTACCCGCATACCCGCCTGCCGGGCCGCGGTGACCAGCCCGGGCAGCTGGGCCAGGCGCCCGGGCGCGGTCGTCTGATCGGCGTCGTCCTCGCGGCGCAGCAGGCCGATCATCGTCCGCATCTCCCGGAGCGCTTCGACGCTGTTGGTGCGGATCGCGCCGAGCACCCCGGCCAGCCGCGGGTCGGCGGTGCCGTCGAGGCCGCCCAGTGCCGCTTCGGACTGCAGGGCGATGGCCGACAGATGCCCGGCGATCACATCGTGCAGGTCCCGCGCCATGGCCTTGCGTTCGTCCGCCACCGCCGCCCGCCGGTCCAGTTCGGCGACCAGCGACAGGGCGCGAACGCGGGCCCGTTCGGCATCGGCGGTCTCCTTGTGCGCGCGGACGGTCAGGCCCCACCACAGCGAGGTGCCGACGAAGGCCGCCGCCAGTACCAGCGCCAGCGACATCAGCTGCCAGTCGCCGGTGATCGCCAGCACCACCCCCGCCGCGGTCGCGGAGAGAGCCAGCCAGGCCACCACCGCGCCCTGCATCTGCCGTCGCGTGCCGTACACCACCGCCGCATAGATCAGATCGGTGTACACCAGCCAGACCGGCAGTGTCGGCCCGAGCGACAGATCCATCACCAGTGGTAGCAGCCCCAGCACCATCGCGGTGATCGGCGCCCGGCGCCGTACCAGCAGTACCGCACTCGCCAGCCCGAGGATCGCGATCCGCGGCCACAGCGGGCCGGCCTGCGACTGGGGGGCGAACATCATCTGGAAGCCGGCCAGGTACAGCAGCACGCCGAACAGGAACCATCCGCCCGCCACGACGACGTCTCGTGTTGTCGCCGACAACGCCGACCACCGCTGCATGCGTTCATCTCAGCACACCGATCCGCGGCTCGGATCCATCGAAGTGATGAGCGGTGCGGGTACGAACTGCGGACCCGGCGAGTGAGGTCCCCCCGGCACACGGCTCTGCCGCTGTTCTCCGGTACGCACCACCCGGTCGCGACCGGGCGGCGTGCGTGCGCGGTGCCGGGTCCTCAGGGCCCGGGGTATGCCCGGAGCGGTCGGGATCTTCTCCGGGAAGCCGTCCGTTCACCTCCGGTGCTGTCTCGGCCGGGCCGTGGTCGCGCGAGGTTCCCGGCGTCCGGGCGCGGAACCTGCCAGGGCGGTAATCTGCGGGGGCACCGTGTATGTCGGCCGCCCACCGACCGGTCCGGTAGGACACCGTCCACCGGCCGGGCGAGGACAGCGGCCCGGACGGACGGGAACCGGATGACGGTCTACACCCAGCACCTGGGCGGCACGAACTATCGCTTCGACGGACTCGTGGACGTGCTCGCCAAGGCCACGCCCCGGCGCAGCGGCGACGAACTGGCCGGATGTGCGGCGGACACCGATGCCGAGCGAGCGGCCGCGCAATGGGTGCTCGCCGATATCCCGCTCACCGAGTTCCTCGAGCAGCCGGTGGTTCCCTACGACACCGACGAGGTGACCCGGCTGATCCTGGACACCCACGATCGCGCCGCGTTCGGTCCGGTCGCGGCGCTCACGGTCGGCGGGCTCCGGGACCGGTTGCTCGCGGTCGCGGCCGGCGAGGGAACCGCCGGCCCGGCGGCCACCCTGCGCGCTCTCGCGCCGGGCCTGACCCCGGAGATGGCCGCCGCGGTCAGCAAGATCATGCGCAATCAGGACCTCATCGCCGTCGCGCACGCGGCCCGGGTGAGTTCGGCGTTCCGGACCACCATCGGGGCGCCCGGCACCCTGGCCACCCGGTTGCAGCCCAACCATCCCACCGACGACCGTGACGGGATCGCCGCCGCCGTCCTGGACGGCCTGCTGCTGGGCTGTGGTGACGCCGTCATCGGCGTCAACCCGGCCACCGACTCCCCGCGGGCCGCGGCGGACCTGCTCACCCTGCTCGACGATATCCGCACCCGCTTCGATATTCCGGCGCAGTCGTGCGTGCTCGCCCATGTCACCACCACGCTCGAGCTGATCTCGGCCGGGGCGCCGGTCGACCTCGTCTTCCAGTCGGTCGCCGGGACGGAGGCCGCCAATGCGGCGTTCGGCGTGAACCTGGCGCTGCTGCGGGAAGCGAACGACGCCGGGCGGTCGCTGCGGCGCGGCACCGTCGGCGGCAATGTGATGTATCTGGAGACCGGCCAGGGGTCGGCGCTCTCGGCCGATGCGCACCGGGGAACGGGCGGCAGGCCGGTGGACCAGCAGACCCTCGAGACGCGCGCCTACGGCGTGGCCCGGGAGCTGCGGCCGTTGCTGGTGAACACGGTGGTCGGGTTCATCGGCCCGGAGTACCTCTACGACGGCAAACAGATCGTGCGCGCGGGCCTCGAGGATCATTTCTGCGGCAAATTGCTCGGCCTGCCGATGGGCGTGGACGTCTGCTACACCAACCACGCCGAAGCCGACCAGGACGATATGGACACGTTGCTCACCCTGCTCGGCGCCGCCGGCTGTGCCTTCGTCATCGCGGTCCCCGGCGCCGACGATGTGATGCTCGGCTACCAGAGCCTGAGCTTCCACGACGCCCTCTACGCCCGCCGGGTGCTGGGACTGCGCCCCGCCCCGGAGTTCGCGCAATGGCTGGACCGGCTCGGGATGCTGGACGAGACGGGCCGGGTGCTGCCGGTGGCGCCGGCCGCGTCCCCGTTGCGCGTGCTGACAGGGGGCCGATGACGACCGGCGAGGAGAGGGCGCCTGCGGATTCCCAGGCGTTCTGGACCGGATTGCGGTCGTTCACCCAGGCGCGCATCGGTTTGGGCCGGGCCGGTGACGCGCTACCCACCCGGCGCGTCCTGGAATTCGGCGCGGCGCACGCCGCCGCCCGCGATGCGGTGCATATCCCGCTCGAGGTGCCGGCGCTGTGCGCGCGGCTCGCCGAACTGGGCGTGGGCGCGCCGGTCCATATCCGCAGCCGGGCCCGGGACCGGGCCGAATATCTGCGCCGCCCCGACCTGGGCCGGCTGCCGGCCGTCGACCCGGACGCGACGGCCGGTGGGCCGGCGCGGCTCGCGCGCTCGGGCGCCGATATCGGCCTGGTACTCGCCGACGGATTGTCCGCCCGGGCGCTCACCACCCACGGGCCGCCCACTGTCGCGGCGTTGCTGGAGGTGTTGCGCCCGCGCTGGTCGATCGCGCCGCCGGTGGTGGCGACGCAGGCGCGGGTGGCGCTCGGCGACCATATCGGTGCCGCCCTGGGGGTGACGACCGTCCTGGTGCTGATCGGTGAACGTCCCGGCCTCTCGGTGGCCGACAGCCTCGGCGTCTACCTGACCCACCGGCCACGACCCGGCCGCACCGACGCCGACCGTAACTGCGTATCGAATATCCATCCGCCCGGGGGAACGGGATACCGCCGGGCGGCGGAGGTCGTCGTCGCCCTGGTGGCCGGGGCCCGCCGACTCGATCGCTCTGGTGTGACGCTGAAGGACACGTCCCGGGAGCCGATCCTGCCGGGGCCGCCCGGCCGGTTATCCGGCGGCGAAACGGGGTAGCCGCGCAAAGGCCCCTGAACGCCGCGGGAACCGGCGGTTCCACAGGCGTTCAGGG
>NZ_JBKOOL010000253.1:0-5514 GCF_046764065.1 Nocardia sp. NPDC002869 | reverse complement strand
GCGCCACCGCTTCCGACCCGAGATGGTTGATTTCGATAACCGAGAAGTGTGGGCACGACGAGAGCCGTACCCGACTTGCTCTCCCGCAGCCTGAGCACGAATCGGCCGGCAATCGCTCGTGGGGCCTGGCTGTGGTCCGGTCGCAGGAAGTTCGACGCCGATCTGACCTGCGCGGATGAATTGCCGAACGAATCTGATGGCGACATCCGTACGTGGGGACCAGGCTGGTTGCGTAATCCCTGCCTCCTCATGGCCTGATTGTCTGACCTCGTTCGGCCGAGTCAAGGGAAAGAGCGCCCTTGACACGACCTCCCTCCGCTCAGGGATGGCCAGTATGAGGAAGCAGGGAAAGGGAAGTCACCCGGCGGACGAGGGGCAAAGAACTCTGTCGTGCGCCACCAGATGGATGACTATCCTCACTCACATGGAATGGGAAGACCGTCTCGGCCGTGTTGACGTGCTGCCGAAGATTCTCCGACGCGCACTCGATGAGGTCGAGAAGTGCATGGACGGCGGCTCTTACATCATGGCTATCGTTGCGGCTCGACGCGGTCTGGAAGCCTTATGTTTGGACCAAGGGGCCACCGAGCGAACCCTGGAAAAGCGACTCGAAAAACTCCAAACTACCGGAAAGATCGACGGTCGACTTTTCACTTGGGCCACCCACCTACGCAACATTGGCAACGAGGGGGCTCACGATCTCGATTTCGACCCGGATCGGGATGAAGCCCTCGACTCACAGAACCTGCTCGAACGCGTAGTCCAGTACGTCTATATCGACCAGGCACGCTATGAGGAAGCCAAGCGTCGATGGGAATATCGACAACTGCCGGCAGTCGACGTCAAATATCGGGTCGATGAGCACACGAATGGCTGTTATCTCGTGGTTGTACGCCAGCCCGCCCAAGCCTTGAAGGCAGACGAGGAAGCACGGGTTTGGCGCTGGACCAGACACTCGAATTCTGGGATCAGCGATCCGTGGTCGCCACCCGGGCATGGGGTCAACATCGAGGACAGTGCGTGGGCTTTCAACCGAGCAGCGGTGATCAAGTGGCTCAAGGATCGCAATCTACGAGTCAAAGAGTGGACCAAGGAAGAGGGGAAACGGCTGGATGAGTGCACCGCCGGGTACCACACAGGAGACGACGAACCTCCATTCTGAGCGGTGGTGGCTCATGCGCAGTTCATTCACGGCTCCCGGTCGCCGTCCGCGTTTCGTCCGCAGTTGACCCAACCTCAGCCAACCGCGCCAACGCTCCAAACCGCTGTTTTCCCAGGTCGACTAACAGTGCCAACGTCAACCAACGATGCCGTGACCTGCAACTATGCCGACGATAGAACTGCAAAGCCGTTTACGCGGGTTCGATTCCCGCCGCTCGCTCGGTATGCCGGCCGGGCCGGAGTCGTTGGCGATTCCGGCCCGGGCCGCGCGCGAACCCGGGACGCGGTTTGTCAGGTGAGTCCCGAGAAGTCCCGCAGCACAACGTGATTGCGATCGGCGAAGGTGCCGAGCGTGTACTCGGGAAGCAAGCCGAAGTATTCGGCGCGGGTCAGTGTGCTCCAGCGCCGGGATTCCGGGGTGCGGGTCTTGTAGAAGTTCACCGTGTAACCACCCTCGTAGATGCGCAGCAGGCTGTACCCGCCCGGATACTCCTTGATCGCGGCGACCTCCAGGAATTCCACCGCGCAGGCGGTATCCGGCCGGGTGCGGCGGGTGCGATGGGTATGGCCGCTGTGCTGCAGGAAGACCCCCGGCGCGTCCTCGTACAACCGCTGCAGTCGCAGCGCGGTCTCGCGGTCGAGTACGAAACCGGGCCCGGCCGTGTTGGTGAGCCCGGCCTCCACGGTGACCGGATGATGACCGAAAACCAGAGTGGGACGGTCCGGTTCGGCGCGTAGCAGTTCGGAGATCCGGTCGAACTGCGCGGCGTCGAGTACCCCGCCCGCGCCGTCCAGTGCGCTGGTATCCAGGCCGAGGATGCGCAGACCGCCGAGTTCGTGTTCGACCACCTGTTGCCGGGGCCCGAAAACCTCACTCCAGCAATCACGGTGGTCCGCGGCGCCGGGAACCGCCGGGCAATCCGCGTATTCCGCGCCCGTGTGCGGGCGGTCGTGGTTCCCGCGTACGGCGAGGTAGTCCTGACCGTCGATGCCCCAGTGGTCCAGCCGGGCGCGCACCGCGCGCACCTGCGCGGGTGTGGCCTCGGCGGTCAGGTCACCGGCCAGCAGCAGTAGTTCCGCGCCGCGATCGGGGCGGCGCAGATCGCCGAGGACGGCGTCGAACATGACCTCCGGATACGGCGGTAGACCCGGTTCCTGGCGTATCCCGGGCGGCAGCCCGCCCGTCACCAGGCCGCTCACGGTCTCCCCGTAATGGACGTCGTTGGCCAGCGCCAGGGTGCGCAGCAGCCGTCCCGGCGGCGGTACCAGGGTGGTGAACGTCGCGGTGGATTCCGGAGTGCCGGGCGCACCGGTCGCGACCGAGCGCGCGGGCGTCGCCCGAACCCCGGCCGATCGTGCCGCGAACCGGTAGGCGCGGCCTGGTTCGAGACCGTCGATCTGCGCGTAATGGAAGGGGGTGGGGCTCGCGGAAGCCCACACCGGCCGGAGTGGGCGGGCACTGTCCGCCGGGCCGAGCAGTAGCTCGCCGTCGGTGGGTACCGGGATCGCGCTGCCGGGGTCGCGGCTGGTCCAGGTGAGCACGGCGGCGGTATCGGTGACCGTGACTACTTCCAGGTCGGTCGCCTGCACCGGGCCGGGCGCCGCGGCCGCCCGGCCCGCACCGGAGAGTCCGGCGGCGGGCAGCAGTGCCGCGAGGCCGAGCGCGCCCAGTACGGTGCGGCGCGAGGGCCCGCAGCAGCTCATCGGCGCCCGCCGTCGATCATTTCGGACCGCTGTCGGAGGAGGAGCAGACCCGCCATTCGCCGTCCTCTTTCACGAGGCTCTCTTCGGAACTGTCGTCCATCTGCTCGTCGTCGCCCCCGTCTGGTGCCGACAGGCTGAACTTGCCCTTGATCTCGGCTTTCGCGCGGTCACCGGTCACGACGATATTGTCGACCGAGTCGATATCGACCGTGAATCCGAGCTTCTCGGCCTCGGACTTCTCCGCGTCCGACATGGCATCGAATTCGTCCCGGTCGGCCTTGCAGGCCAACCCGGTGGCGGCCACGAAACCGTCGTCGCTGAGCGTCCCGTAGAACTCGCGCAGCGAGGCCTCGATCTGCTGGTCGTCGGAGGACAGCGGGGTGCGTCCTTGCAGAGTCAGCACCACCACGGCGGCGATGGCGGCGACGACCACGAGTGCGGCCACTACCCCGCCCACGATGAGGCCGGTCCGGCGTTTCCGCGGCGGCCGGGGGTGGCCGGGCCGAGTGCCGTCGGGCGGCTGCGGCCCGGTCGGGCCTGCCGGTGGCTGAGTCAAAATATTCTCCGTTCCCGGGGGATTTTCCCGAACACTACGACACCTCCCGGGTCGAAGTCCGGTACGGCGGGTCGCCCGGGCCGAGTGCTCCGCGCGCGCAACCGCGTCGGCGCTCCTACACTCCTTTCGGCGGTATCCGACAATATGTGGAGGTTTGTTCTATGTCCGGTCGTGGTGTCCATCTGTGCGGCAGTGTGCCGCTCTCCGACGCCGCGGCGGTCTTCGCGCAGGTCGCTACCCGTCTGGGTGGGCATATCACCCGAGTCCCCGACGGTGAGACCGGAGAGCGGGACAACTTTGTGGTGTGGCAGCTGCCCCGGCTGCAGGCGCACCCCGGCCTCGTCACTGTGCCGCCGCCGAGCCCGGAATACGGACCGAGCGAACGGGTGCAGCCGGCACCCGGTATCGACGCGGCGACAATCGATTTCGGCACGCTCGGATATGCGCAGGCCGCTCGCGCGTCATGGCGGGTGTTCGAACAGCTCCGCGCGCAAGGTGTGCTCCGGCCCCGGGTCCGATTCCAGGTGAGTCTACCGACCCCGATCTCGGTGATCGGCGCGTTCGTCGCGGGCCCCCAGGCGGAACTGGAGATCCGTTACGAAGCAGCGATTCTCGCCGAATTGGATCAGATCACCTCGGCGATTCCCCATGAGGATCTGGCGATCCAATGGGACGCGCCCGTCGAATTCGCGCTGTTCGAAGGCGTCTTCCCGTGCTGGTTCGGCGACGACTATCCCGCCCGGCTGGGCGGCGTGATCGAGCGGCTCTCCCGTCTCGGTAATGCGGTTCCTGCCGGGGTGGAGCTGGGCTATCACCTCTGCTATGGCGATTTCGGCCATCAGCATTTCGTCGAGCCCGCCGATACTTCGAAACTGGTCGATGTGGCCTCCGGTGTCGCCACCGCGCTGAAGCGCCCGTTGAACTGGATCCACCTGCCCGTCCCGAAGGGACGCACGGACGCTGCGTATTTCGCACCGCTCGCGGGCCTGGCGACAGAACCGGAGACCACCCTCTTCCTGGGCCTGGTGCACGCCTCCGACGGTTTCGACGGTGCTCGCCGCCGCATCAAGGCCGCGGCCGAGTTCGTGCCCGAGTTCGGTATCGCCACCGAATGCGGTTTCGGCCGCCGACCGGCCGCCCAGGTCCCGGAGCTGCTGGATTTGCACGCTCGGCTGGCGAATTCATTGGATTGACCGGGGGCCGTGGCCACCCCCGGCCGTCGCCTTCGACGATTACGAGAACCTGGTCCCCACCTGCCTGCGCTACCTGTCGCGCCCTACCGAGCGTGTGGCCCGGACAGAGGTGGGCCGGGCGATCATGCGGAGCCGATCGGCCACCGAATACATCGCCGCGGCGGTGGCAGCACTCCGCACCGGCGATCCGGCAGCGGCCGGGGCCCGACCGCCCGATCGTCAACCTCGGGTTGACGAGGCTGATATCGTCAACTAGAAGTTGACGACATCAGCCGAGCGGCAGACCTCCAGGAGTGACAGTGGACGATCGCAAGAACCTCGCCACCGCCCTCGATACGTGGGAGCAATCGCTGCGTCCGGAGGTCCGCAAGCGGCAAGCTCTCGCTCGTAAGGGGATCAGCCGATTCGCCCCACCCACTCGTGCGCATGTCTGGGCCGGGGATCTCATGCTGCGCGCCATCCAACTCCCCGGTATCCGAGGACTCGTTCAGCGCTCGATCCAGCGCGCGAACAACTAGCCGCCGCCCGCTGGGCGCCGCGCCGACGTGGGGCCGGGCTCGGGCGGATATGCCCGCGGCGGGCCGGGTCGGTACCGCGAGGCGCAGACCATCGGTGTATCCCATTTCGAAAGTGGATAGAAATCGCTGTTTGCTTGTTTCCGGTCGCGGGGATGCGGTACGCGGCGAATGAGTCGGGGGCCAGGAGAAAATTCGCGGCGAAGGAGATGGGAACGATGGGTTCGTTCGAACCTTATCTAGGCGTCGGCATGGAAATGCTGCAGAGGATGTTCGGGATGATGTTGGGGGAACTCGGCATCGTCGATGTGGACGTCGAATTCCTCCTCCAGGGCGGTCCGCGCCGCCGCATCGGTGACCTGGTCGAGCGCCTGCCGGACCTGGT
>NZ_JBKOOL010000252.1:0-5517 GCF_046764065.1 Nocardia sp. NPDC002869 | reverse complement strand
AAAACACAGGCGCCGCCTAGATCTTGGCGACCTTGGTGAATTCCAGCTCGACCGGGGTCTCGCGTCCGAAGATGGAGACGAGCACCTTGAGCTTCTGCTGTTCGGCGTTGACCTCGGAGATGGTGGCGGGCAGGGTCGCGAACGGACCGTCCATCACCGTCACCGATTCGCCGACCTCGAAATCGACCTCGATGGTGGGCTTGGCCTTGGTCTCGCCGACGGTCTCGGCACCGCCCCCGGCGGCAGCCGGCGCGGGCGCCTTCTTCTGCTGCGAGGCCGGAACCAGGAATTTCACCACTTCGTTGATGGTCAGCGGCGAGGGGCGCGAGGTCGCGCCCACGAACCCGGTGACGCCCGGCGTATTGCGGACCGCACCCCAGGACTCGTCGTTCAGATCCATCCGGACCAGGATGTAGCCCGGCAGCACCTTGCGGTTGACGCTCTTGCGCTGGCCGTTCTTGATCTCGGTGACCTCTTCGGTGGGCACCTCCACCTGGAAGATGTAATCCTCCAGGTCCAGGTTCTGCACACGGGTCTCAAGATTGGTCTTCACCTTGTTCTCGTAACCGGCGTAGGAGTGGATGACATACCAGTCACCGGGAGCGCGCCGCAGAACGGCCTTCATCTGCTCGACAGGGTCCGGCTCCTCCGCGTCGGCGGTTGCGGGTGCGGCCTCGTCGGCAGCCTCGGGCTCGGCGTCGGACGCCGGCTCCTCGACGGATACGGCGGCCTCCTCGGCCGTCTGATCGTCGACCGGGAACTCGTCGGTGGTGTCGTTCTCCGGGGTGCTCACTGGGCACTCGCTTCCTGTGTCGTCACGTGCATCCTCTGCGTGCCGGGTTCGGGCGCGGCGGGGACTTGCGTCCGGCCCGCGGCGCGGATCGGTTCACGGCGCCGGTGTCACCTGGCTAACCGAACAACCAGTCGATACCCTTGATGAACGCCAGATCCAACCCGCTGATGAACGCGACCATGAAGATCACGAACACCAGAACAACGGTCGTATAGGTGACCATCTGCTTCCGGTTGGGCCAGATAACCTTCCGCAGTTCCGCGATCACCTCACGCAGGAACTTGAACAAACGCACGAACGGATTGCGTGACCGTTCGCGTTCACCGCGGCCGGACTTCGACTCGCCCTTGCGGGCGGGCCGATCCAAGGTCGCGAGCGAACCGGTATCGGACGCGGAGGACGAGACGGATCGGCTACGGCGAGCGGAACGCTTTCCGCTCGGCCGCTGCACGGCGGCGGTGTCATCGCCGTCGTCGGCGCCATATCCGCCGCGGCGAGTGTCCCGCTCGTCGGTCACGTCGATCCTCTCTTCGTCGCCGTTATCCAGGGCAGGGGCGACAGGACTTGAACCTGCAACCTGCGGTTTTGGAGACCGCTGCTCTGCCATTTGAGCTACGCCCCTTCGGCTGAACCGGACTGTCGTGGTCCAGCCACATGCGATATTCAGTTGTCGGCGCTGGTGTCACACAACACGCGCGCCGCCCCAGCAGGTGCCGGCCCCGTCGGCGAGGCCGGTACAACCGGTCGGTCCGAGCCTACTCAGCCGGTACGGCCACTGGTCGGAAACCCCGCCTGGAACCAGCCTTGCAGAGCAGCGCGCATCGGCTGGTGACCCCAGAAACCCGAGTGTACGGCACGGTCGGCGGCAGAAGCCAATCAGGGTCGCCCGACCAGGTCAGGACAACCGGACCGTTGCGGTGGCCCGGCCGAAAATCTTGCGGCCTCCGGATTTCGCCACGATGGCGATCACGGCGGTCCTCGTTTCCGGGTCCATGGACTTGACCTTGCCGGTGAACTCGACCTCGGCCGGTTCGGTGGCGCTCACGAACACCGGGCTGGTGAACCGGACGTTGTACTCCGCGACCGCGCCGGGATCACCCAGCCAGGACGTGACGAAACCGCCACCCAGGCCCATGGAGAGCATGCCGTGCGCGACGCAGGTGTCGAGATCCACCAGTTTGACGACCTCGTCGCTCCAGTGGATGGGGTTCGCGTCGCCGGAGACACCGGCGTAGTTCACCAGGTCACCGCGGGTCAGCTGGACGGTCCGGGCGGGCAGTTCGTCGCCGACGGACACCTCGTCGAACGGGCGGGCGAACCGGGTCGGCACCATCTCGCCGACGGCCGGCGCCGGAACGACGTGCCGGATGCGCGGCGTGTGATCGGGAACCGCGGCGTCCATCCCGTGCATGAGCACCTTGCGGACGGCCTCGTTGAGGTTCGGATCGATATCGCCGCCGCTGCGGCCGACCAGCGTCGTGTAGGTGGTGAGCACGAGCTCGTTGTGCTGGTCGGTGACGATGTTCTTGGTGACGATGATGTCGCCGCCGAACGCCTGCCGGAAGGAGTGCAGGTGCACATCGCAGATCAACTGGTCGCCGACCACGATCGGGCGGTGGAACTCCAGGATCTGGTCGGTCTGCATGATCTGGCTCAGGTCGTAGCCGGTGACGACCGTCTCGAACAGTTTGCGCTGTGCCAGGATCCCGACGAGGGAGATGAAGGTGAGCGGGGCGACCAGGCCGTCGTAGCCGAATTCCAGGGCGACATCTTCGTCCCAGTGCGCCGGGTGGCCATCCTGCACGGCGCGCGCGTATTCGCGCACCTTCTCTCGGCCGACCTCGTAATAGTCGTCGACACGATAGTGGTGACCGACCATGGCGGCCGCATGGGCGGCGGGATCGAGATCCGTATCCGTCACGACCGCTTCGTCTGTACCGGTGTTGATTGTCACGGGAGGACTGTACCTATCTGACCCCGCAGCACGGAGTCTGCACGGCGGCTGGGCGTCGGGCCCGTAGATAGAAGTCGGCGTGACCGAAAGGGCCGAGCAGCCGCCTGATCATCACCACGGCCGGTGATCGGCCGCGATGTCGGTGGTTCCAGGACCAGGACCCCGCCGTCGAGTAGGTACGAACCCCGCAGCGCCCCGGTCGCCGGACGGGATCCGGCGAGAACCTACCACCGTGGCGCCTTGAACATCCGACACGCCGAAACGTGAGCGGAACTCGGGACCCGCTGCTACCGCAGCGGCGTCAGGCGAGGATCAGCGAGATTCGCGATGCGCCCGGTGCGTGCCGCAGTTCGGGCAGAACTTCTTCAGCTCCAGCCGGTCCGGGTCGTTGCGCCGGTTCTTCTTGGTGATGTAGTTGCGATGCTTGCACTGCTCGCAGGCCAAGGTGATCTTTGGCCGGACATCGGTGGACTTCGCGGCCACGATATGCCTTCTTTCCGGTCAACCAGAGGGTCAATCAGTATGGGTAGCGATGGCCGGACTCGAACCGGCGACACAACGATTATGAGTCGTTTGCTCTACCGCCTGAGCTACACCGCCTTATACGCCATCTGCGACGGCGACGCCGCGGCTTGGAGTGCCGAGTCGGGACACCACCGGCAATCCGGCGAGCCCCCTAACGGAATCGAACCGTTGACCTTTTCCTTACCATGGAAACGCTCTGCCGACTGAGCTAAGGGGGCACGACCTCTCGGCAGCGGGAACCGACGAAGTCCTACCCGTTGCCTCGAAGACTTGAACGAGAGTACACACTGACCACCGAGAGCACCAAACCGGGTGGTCAGAGCCAATTTTTTGGCGGATGGACCGGCTTTCGCCGAGGCCCGGACGACCCCGGACGAAGAAAACCCCCGCCGGTGTTCATCGGCGGGGGTTCCTGGTGGCAGGTGTAGGATTCGAACCTACGTAGGCTTTCACCGGCAGATTTACAGTCTGCTCCCATTGGCCGCTCGGGCAACCTGCCTCGTACCGCACTCTCGATCTCGACGATCACTTTCCCAGTGCGCTGAGCAGGATACAACGAACCCGCACCCCGAATGCAAACCGGCTGGCCAGATGGCCGGAACTGCCCTCGATCGCCATAGCCGCACAGCGTCGCCGCATCGACCAGGTAGCTTGCGTAAGCACCCAGGGTGATCCAACAGTGAACAGGAGCGCAGTGTGGCCGATTCATCATTCGACATCGTCAGCAAGGTCGAGCGGCAGGAGGTCGACAACGCCCTGCACCAGGCGGAGAAGGAACTGAACACCCGCTACGACTTCCGGGGCACCGGCGCGGGAATCGAATGGTCCGGCGAGGACAAAGTGGTACTCACCGCGGATTCGGAGGAGCGGGTGAAGGCCGCGCTCGAGGTGTTCAAGGAAAAGCTCATCCGCCGCGATATCTCGCTCAAGGCCTTCGATGCCGGCGAACCGGTCGCTTCCGGCAAGACCTACAAGATCACCGGCACCCTGGTCCAGGGCATAGACTCCGAACACGCCAAGAAGATCTCCAAGAAAATCCGCGACGAAGGCCCCAAGGGCATCAAAGCGCAGATTCAGGGCGAAGAATTACGCGTCACCAGCAAGAAACGCGACGACCTGCAAGCCGTTATCGCGCTGCTCAAAGGCGAAGATTTCGGGATCGCCCTGCAGTTCGTGAACTACCGGTAGCCGGCTGCGAATCGCCGACCCGAACCCTCAGCGTCCGGCCATCTGCTCCAGTCGCGCGATCCGATCCGCCATCGGCGGATGCGTCGAGAACAACCGGGTCATCCGATCGCCGGCACGGAACGGATTGGCGATCATCAGATGCGACTGCGCGGTCAGCCGGGGTTCGGGCGGCAACGGCGCCGCCTGCACCCCGAGCTCCAATTTGCGCAATGCCGACGCCAGCGCCAGCGGATCACCGGTCAGCTCGGCACCCGACTCGTCGGCCTGGTACTCCCGCGACCGCGACACCGCCAGTTTGACCAATCCCGCGGCGATGGGTCCCAGCAGGGAAACCAGCAGTACACCGAAAATATTCGGCCCGGAACCACCCCGATTCCCGCCGAACGCAGCCGCGAAATACGCGAAATTCGCCAGCCCGGAAATCACCGCGGCCATGGCCCCCGCAACCGAAGAGATCAAGATATCCCGGTTGTAGACATGGGAAAGTTCGTGACCCAGCACGGCCCGTAATTCGCGCTCGTCCAGAATTTGCAGAATACCGCTGGTACAGCAGACCGCCGCATGCCGCGGATTACGCCCGGTGGCGAACGCGTTCGGAGCATTCGTGGGACTTATGTACAGCCGGGGCATGGGTTGCCGAGCGGTGGTCGCCAACTCACGGACGATCCCGTAGATGGCCGGCGCCTCGATCTCGCTCACCGGCTGCGCCCGCATGGCCTTCAGCGCGAGCTTATCGCTGTTGAAATACGCGTAACCGTTCATCGCCACGGCGAGAAGAACCGCGACGACCAGAATGGTCGTGTTCCGGAACGCTGCCCCCGCCAGAACTATCAGCGTGGAGAGCCCGACCATGAGCCCGAACGTTTTCATCCCATTCGCAAACCCGTGCCCGTGCATAGCACTCCTGTATACGTGGCGCGCGACCGGACGCGCGAATTTCGGCCAGAACCGCTACACGAGGACAACGAGCTCGGCCACCCCGAAGTTCCTGTGCTGTGTTTATTGGCGGCGCCTTCGGCGCCGCGGGGTCGAGGCCCCCTCGGTCCCGCCGTTCAGG
>NZ_JBKOOL010000251.1:0-5626 GCF_046764065.1 Nocardia sp. NPDC002869 | reverse complement strand
CGATGGCCGCCGCCGGCGTCCCGGCGGGTGGGTCCGCCGCCGCGGCGAACGCGGCGGCCAACCGGGGGATGACTGGTATGCCGATGGGCGGCGCCGGTGCGGGACGTGGTGGTCAGGACGACGAGTCGAAGCGTTCGACGCCCGATTATCTGATCAACCAGGAGAACACGGAGGAATTGCTGGGTGATATCCCGCCCACCATCGCCGGTGGCGTGATCGGACGCAACCCCGACTAGAAGCCGAGAGTTTCGCCGTACGAGCCGCTCGGTCAGCCGGCCGAGCGGTATTCGGTGCGGTACCGGAACGTCGCCAATACATCGCGGGAACTGTTCTCCCGCAACGAAAAAAAGGAATGATCGATGTCCGAGTGGACCTGGGAGCCGGACGATTTCGCGGCGCTGTGGTACAGCGACGCCTACGATCGGTTCCCCAGCCCACTGCGCTACACCAGCCGTTTCGCCTTCAACGACGAAGCCCGGGCGCATCGCCTCGCGGTGCGGGAGCGGTATACGCGGGAGGAACGCGCCACTATCCAGGTGGCCCTGGATACGCTGGGCACCTCGAAAATGCATATCGCGATCTTCGGCGGCACTGTCGCGCACAAACGCAGCACCGGACGCGGCGATATGCGCAACTACCGGATTGTGGGCGCGCGCTCCGAGAGTCATGCGGTGACGATGAGCCAGGCCGGTAACGCCCGCGACTTCGGGTCGATTCAGGTGCGACTGTTGCGGCCGGAGCAGCTGGCGGCACGGCTGGTGACCGCGTTGCCCGGGTGTGCGCCCGGGACGGCCGGACCCGAGACCTTCCATCCCGACGATGTGGACTCCCGGCCGGAGCAGTTCGAGAATCCGCAGCGCACCCGCGCGCGGGACCGGTATCGGCGGCTGGTCCGGAGAGAGGCCGACGGTGGCGGTTGCGCGGTGCTCCGGATGGGGCGATTCGACGCGAATGCCGACCCGCTCCGAATGCTGGAATGGCACGACATCACCGGCGACGGCCGCTACACCGAACAGCGGGGAACCCACGTCACGGTGCGCCCGGCCATCCCGGCCGAGTTCACCCGCCATTTCGGCAGCTGGCTGGAGCTGGCCTGGCGCCGGTTGACGGAGGAGCGCGCCGACGCCTGGTGAGCGCCGGCTTCGGTGCAGGCGGACACGGGGAGCATTCACAGTCCGGCCCGTTCGCGCGGGTTCGTGATCCGCAGCCTCAGTAGATGCGGCTGGTTGGCGTCGTCGAGAGCCAGCGCGGCCGTCCACAGGGACGCGTCGATGGATTCGGGTAGGCGCCAATCCCGGGGTGCGACGGCGGGGAACCGCAGGAGTATCGGGTCGGCGCCGCAGTGGTGGGGGCGGACCGCCCACCACTGACGACCGGTGGCATCGATGGTGGCGGCCGCGAGAATATCCGACCCGGCGGGCAGGCGCGCCGCGGCGGTACGGACGGGTGCCGGGATATGCCGGGCGCGGGCGCGGGAACCCAGTTGATCGGCGAAAACGAGGAAGACGAAACCGAGCCCGAACATGCCGGGGCCGAGGACGGTGCGCACCCGGGCGGCCGCCACATGGATCGGATTCGGATCCGTGACGCCCCGGCTCGGATCGACCTCGGCGCATTCGGCGTGGATCGTCTCGCCGTCGAAGCGGAATCCGAACAGTACGGGCAGCGATCCGGCGGGCACGGTCGGCAGGAAATGCGCGGTGATCTCGGCGACCGACTCGTCGTCGGGGTAGCGGATAGCGCTCATCCGAGCAGTCCCCGCGCGACGGTATGTGTCCAGAACTCGTGGCGGATCGCATCCCACAGGCGGGTGTATTCGGGGAACCGCTCGCGCATATCCGCGAGGTCGGTGCAGGTGTGGGCGGGCAGGGGCACGCCCACACCCGAAGTGTCACGCACCTCCACGATCTGGATCGCCTCGCGATCGAGCCGCCAGACGGCCAGCCGACCGTCGCATTCGGTGTGGCGCGTCGGTGCGTGTGTCTCGGCGTCGCCGTAGGCCGTCGGCAAAGCGACTTTGCGACAACGACTTCCGTATCTCTCGGACATGCGACTATGTTGCTGCAGGTCACAGACTCGGCGTGGGTCGGCGGGAGGCCGTCACGGGATCGGTCGGAAGTCGCAGCACGTTTCCCGGTACCTGCCTACGATTGTTCTCGAACTGAGAAACGCCGGGCGATTCGTTGAGAAACAGGGGAGGCACGATGCCGAGCAAGGCGGATCTCAGCGGCACCACACTGCCGCGGCGGCAACTGGGGAGAGCGTTGCGCGACGCGCGCCACGCACGCGGTTCGACGCTGGAACAGGTGGCCCAGGAGACCGAGTTCAGCCGGGCGACATTGAGCCGGATCGAGCTAGGGCAGTACGAGCGGATCAAGGTCCGGGAGGTCGAATACCTCTGCCGTTATTTCGATCTGCCGGAAGAGCGCACCCAATATCTGATGGCCATTGCGGCGGAATCGAATACCAAGGTCTGGTGGCAAGACTATCGCCACCTCCTGAACGGAGGATTCAACTCCTACCTGGAGCTGGAGTCGTATGCGACCGAATTTCGCATCTATCACTCACTTGTTGTGCCCGGTCTGCTGCAAACCGCCGACTACGCGAAAGCGGTCTTCCGTTCGTTTGCGCCAGAGGATCCGGCATCCGAGATAGATAAGCGGGTCCAGATGCGCATGCAGCGGCGCACGCGGACCATGCAGCGCCGCTGGAAGTCCAAACTCGAATTCATTCTGCATGAGGGGGTTCTGCACAGTCTCGTCGGCTCCGAACGGGTCATGGCTGCTCAGTGTCGGCAGCTCGCGGATCTCGGCACCCGGGAAAATGTGGTCGTACGGGTTATGCCGTTCGCTGCCGGCCTCCCGGCCGGCAAGGTGATTCCGCCCTTCAACCTGCTGGATTTCCCGGACTCCGAGCCTTCAGTCGTCTACGCCGAGGGAGCGATCGGCTCGATGACTTTCGAGGACGCCGAGGACGTGAAGCTCTTTCGAACGCTCTATGACACAGTTCGCGCGGCCGCACTCGACGAAACGACCTCCCGGGATCGAATCAGGAAATTGGCAAGGAGATATGAGCAATGATGGACGACCTATCAGGCATGCCGTGGTTCAAATCGTCGTACAGCGGCGGTAACGATGACTGTGTGGAAGTCGCTTGGCTGGTCTCGGGGCGGGTCGGCGTGCGGGATTCCAAGAACCCGGCCGGTCCCGCGCTGGACTTCGCGCCGGAGGACTGGGATGCCTTCATTGCCCGCATGAGTGGAGCCTGAAATGACCCCCCGGTGTCTCAGGACACCGGGGGATCGGGCGTCGACATGGGCGCACCTGACAGGTGTGCTTGTACGCGTGCGCTCAACTCGCATCGGCGGCTATCGGCTGCGGTGGGGCACCGCGGAATGGTCGTGCGACGTTGTCAGATGTTCTCGATCCGGAACAACACACAGCGGCCTGCCAGGGCGGCGAACTCATCGGGGTCGTCGCCGGTCACCACTCCGGATTTGATCATGACCGGTACGCCGGTGGGTACGAGTCGCGGGAACTCCCGGAGCACCGGCTCGCTCTCCGCCGCCGGAACCTCCACCAGGCGCACGGTCCGCGTCTTCCGTTTCGCCTTCAATTCGGCGGTCTCCGCGGCCTGCACATTCTTCACCCAATCGGCGCCGGGAATACCACCGAGAACGTATTCGGCACCGTTGAATTCGAACGGGGTCACCGGTGTGGTGCGTGGCTTTCCCGAGGTCCGCCCGGGGACCGTGAGCAGAGTCACGGGTAGGGAAACCCCGACCCGGCCGACGGCGACCATCATCCGATTCATCGGCTTCAGCCAGCGGGGGATCTCGACACGGTTGTCATCTGCCATTCGCACACCTCTTTATACCCGTGGTTCGATGAGCACGTCACCTTCCCGGCGACGACGAGCCGTCCGGCGCCGGCTCGCTGCCGCAGCGTGCAGATCACACCGTGTGGGTGCTCAGGCCGCCGGAGATGGTGAGGGCTTCGCCGTTGTAGCGGCCGCCGGAGTCGGAGACGAGTAGCAGGATCAACTCCGAGACCTCTTCCGGCTGGATCAGCCCGCCCCCGGCCTCGAACATCGCCATGGCGTCCTCGCGGGTGGGGTTTTCGTGGTCGGGCATCAGTTCGCGGTAGGTGGCGGGGTTCATGATCATGTCGGTCTGTACTCCCGAGGGCAGGACCGCGTTCACGGTGATGCCGTGCTCCGCGACCTCCTCGGCGAGCGATTTCACCAGGCCGACCACACCCCATTTCGCGGCGGCGTAGTGGCCGGATCTGCGAGCGCCCATGCGGGCGACGATGGAGGCGGTGGCGACGATCCGGCCCGAGCCGCGCTCGATCATATGCGGGACGACGGCGCGGAAGCTGTGGTAGACGCCGGTCAGGTTGACGTCGATCATGTCCTGCCAAGTCTGTTCGGGCATTTCGGCGATCAGGGCGTTGGACGCGATACCCGCGTTGGCCAGGAGGATGTCGATACGGCCGAATTCGTCGATGGCGCGGTCGGCGACGGCGTAGAGCTGTTCCTGATCACGGACGTCGGCGGTGACCGGGACGCAGCGGCGGCCGGTGTCGCCGACCAGTTTCACCGTCTCGGCGAGGTCGTCTTCCGAAGCCAGCGCGTAGGGCACGCTCGCGATCGGCGCGGCGATATCGCACAGCACGATATCGGCGCCCGCCGCGGCCAGTGTCACCGCATGCGATCGGCCTTGTCCGCGCGCCCCGCCGGTGACGACAGCGACTCTTCCGTCCAACTTCCCCATGGGTTCTCCCTCGTCCGCTTGTTGTTCCCTCATCCTCACATCGCCGGTGCGTTGCATGCCGGTTCGGAGTGTCGGCACCTTTGATGTCGGCGGGGTCCGGCGATTCCGGCAGAACTCAGCTGTCTGCGCCACTCGGCCCGGCCGCTCCGATCATGTCCAGCGCGTCCGGCGTCGGACGCACGTCCCCGAACGACCGGTGGATGGTGTGCAGGGTGGCCTTGTGGTCGCGGTCGCAGCGTGCGGCATTCGCGCCGGCGACCATGATCACCCGGAAGCCGAGGGTGTTCGCATCGCGTGCGGTGTACCGGCTGCGCGACAATCACCCGATGGATCTCGCCACGGTGCACGTCCGGCAGTTGCAGGTCGCGGAGTGGGCCGTGTTCCGGCGGATCCGGCTCCGATCGCTGGCGGACGCGCCCCATGCGTTCGGCTCCACCCTGGATGAGGCCCAGCGGCGTGGGGAGCGGGACTGGCGCGAGTTACTCGGCGGGCGTGCGCAATTCCTGGCAGCCGCCGCCGATACCGCGGTGGGGACGGTCGGCGTCACCGGAGACGGCGGCGAATCGCACCTGATCTCGATGTGGGTCGCCCCGGAAGCGCGGGGAACCGGAGTCGCCGATCTGCTGCTACACGCGGTGCTGGATCACGCCACCGTTCGCGGCGACCGGATCCGCCTGGAAGTCGTCGAGGGGAATATCGCGGCCGAACGCCTGTACTACCGCCATGGATTCCGGCGGACCGGCGTCCGGGGGAGCGTCGGCGGCGGCGATATCCGGCCTGAGTTCGAAATGGTCCTCGACCTGTAGGCGGGCCGGCCCGCCGCACCGGTTCGGTCGGCGACGCGGTGCTCAC